>NZ_JALGBI010000003.1:600000-766607 GCF_022809125.1 Variovorax terrae
ATCCATCCGCTCAACGGCCACGCGATCGACGTCTGGGTCGGCAACTACGTGCTCATGAGCTACGGCGACGGCGCCGTGATGGGCGTGCCCGCGCACGACGAGCGCGACTTCGCCTTCGCCCTCAAGTACGGCCTGACCATCACCGAGGTCGTGCATGTGGACGGCGAGCACTACGACTACCACCACTGGCACGACTGGTACGGCGACAAGCAGCGCGGCGTCACCATCAACTCCGACAGCTTCAGCGGCCTGTCCTATCGGGACGCCGTGAATGCCGTGGCCCATGCGCTCGAGACCAAGGGGCTGGGCGGCAAGAAGACCACCTGGCGCCTGCGCGACTGGGGCGTGAGCCGCCAGCGCTACTGGGGCACGCCGATTCCCATCATCCACTGCGACCAGCACGGCGCGGTGCCGGTGCCTGAAAAGGACCTGCCGGTGGTGCTGCCGTCCGACTGCATTCCCGACGGCTCGGGCAACCCGCTGCACAAGCACGAGGGCTTCCACGCGGGTGTGGCCTGCCCGGTCTGCGGCCAGCCGGCGCGGCGCGAAACCGACACCATGGACACCTTCGTGGACTCGTCCTGGTACTACATGCGCTACTGCGACCCGAAGAACGAGCAGGCCATGGTGGCCGAGGGCGCCAGCTACTGGATGCCGATGGACCAGTACATCGGCGGCATCGAGCATGCGATCCTGCACCTGCTCTATGCGCGCTTCTGGACCAAGGTGATGCGCGACCTGCACCTGGTGCAGGTCGATGAGCCCTTCACCAAGCTGCTGACGCAGGGCATGGTGCTCAACCACATCTACTCGCGCAAGGGCGAGAAGGGCGGCATCGAGTATTTCTGGCCGAGCGAGGTGGACGACGTCCACGACGCCAACGGCAAGGTGGTGGGGGCGCGGCGCAAGAGCGACGGCAGCCTGGTGAACTACGAAGGTGTGGGCACCATGAGCAAGAGCAAGAACAACGGCGTCGACCCGCAGGACCTGATCGAGAAATACGGCGCCGACACCGCACGCCTGTACACCATGTTCACCGCGCCGCCCGAGGCCACGCTCGAGTGGAACGACTCGGCGGTGGAGGGCAGCTACCGTTTTCTGCGCCGGATCTGGCAGTTTGCTGCAAAAAACATAGCATCGTTTGACCACGGCGCGGGGACCTCCGGCCCATTGGGCAAGGAAGCGAAGGCCTTGCGGCTGGAGATCCACAGCGTGCTCAAGCAGATCGACTACGACTACCAGCGCATGCAGTACAACACGGTGGTCTCGGGCGCGATGAAGCTGCTCAACGCCCTGGAAAACTTCCAGGGCGACGGCACGCCCGGCAGCCACGCCGCGCTGCGCGAGGGCTTCGGCATCCTGCTGCGCTGCCTCTACCCGGCCACGCCGCACATCACCCACGCGCTCTGGGCCGAGCTCGGCTACGCGGCCCGGTCCGGCGACCTGCTCGACGCGCCCTGGCCCCAGGTCGACCAGGAGGCGCTCAGGCAGGACGAGATCGAGCTGATGCTGCAGGTCAACGGCAAGCTGCGCGGCTCCATCCTGGTGCCGGCCGGTGCGACGAAGGACGTGATCGAGAAAATCGCCGTCGCCAGCGAGGCCTTCACCAAGCAGGCCGGCGGCGCCCATCCGAAGAAGGTGATCGTGGTGCCCGGGCGCCTGGTCAACGTGGTGATCTGATGCTGCAACGCCGCCTGCTTCTCGCTCTCGCGCCCGTCGCGGTTCTGGCCGCCTGCGGCTTCGAGCTGCGCAAGGCGCCAAAATTCGTGTTCACCTCCCTGTTCGTCGGGGCCCCCAACTCCCCGGTCGGCAACGAGCTCAAGCGCTACCTGGCCTCCGTCGGCTCGGTGCAGGTGGTCAACGACCCGAAGCAGATCAACACGGCGCAGGTGATCCTGGACGTTCTGCAGGAGCAGCGCGAGAAGGTGGTGGTCGGCATGAACTCGGCCGGCCAGGTGACCGAGTTCCAGCTGCGCCTGCGTTTCCGCTTCAGGCTGCGCACGCCGCAGGGCAAGGAGCTGATCCCGGACACCGAAATCCTGCTGCAGCGCGACATCAGCTTCAGCGAGTCCGCTGTGCTGTCCAAGGAGGCCGAAGAAGGCCTGCTGTACCGCGACATGCAGAGCGACCTGGTGCAGCAGCTCATGCGCCGCCTGGCGGCGGTGAAGGAATTATGAGACCTTGTGGGACAGACCGGAGCGCGCAGCGCGGAGCTCTGTCCCCAACTGATCAAGCTTGTGGGGCGGACCGGAGCGCGCAGCGCGCAGCCCTGTCCCCAACCGATCAAGCTTGCAAGGCGGCCTGAGCCATGCCGCTCGACCGCGCCGACCTCAAGCTGCTGGAACTGCTGCAGCGTGACGGGCGCGCCACCGCCCAGGCGCTGTCGGAAGCGGTGAACCTCTCGGCGCGCGCCACCCTCAACCGCGTGCGCCGCCTGGAGGCGCAGGGCCTGATCGAGGGCTACCGCGCCCTGGTCCACCGCGCGGCACTGGGCGAGCAGGTGTCGGTGTTCGCCGAAATCGCGCTGAAGGACCAGCGCCAGGCCACGGTGCAGCGCTTCGAGAAACGCATGGCGGCGGCGCCCGAGGTGGTGGCCTGCTACCTGGTCAGCGGGCGCTACGACTACCTCGTGCGCGTGGCCTGCCGCGACCTCGCGCAGTACCGCGACCTCACCAGCGCCTGGCTCGACGACGTGGGCCTGGGCATCGAGAAGATCGTGACCAGCACCGAGCTGCAGACCATCAAGGAATTTGCCGGCTTCCCGCTGCCGCGAAGCTGACTGCTGCAATACGCTTCCGTTTCGGAAGCTATACCGCCAAAAGACGGCTGCCCCGGCCGCGCCCGCCCCACCGATTCACCGCTGCCGCAGCCCGGGCCTGCCTAGACTTCTCCTATCGAAGGAGAACGGCCATGACTGCAAAAAAGATAGCACCTCCCCAAGAATTCGTCGGCATTGAGGCGCAGTACTGTGCCCGCAACTACCACCCGCTGCCGGTCGTTGTCGACCACGCGCGCGACTGCCTGGTGTGGGATGTCGAGGGGCGCGAGTACATCGACATGATGAGTGCGTATTCCGCTGTCAGCCACGGCCACCTGCACCCGCGCCTGGTGGCGGCCGCGCATCGCCAGCTGGAGCGCGTGGCAGTCACCTCGCGGGCCTACTACGGCACCACGCTCGGCCCCTTCCTCGAAAAGCTCTGCACCTTGGCCGGCTTCGACCGCGCGCTGCCCATGAACACCGGCGCCGAAGCGGTGGAAACCGCGATCAAGGCCGCGCGGCGCTGGGGCCACCGCGTCAAGGGCATCGCCGACGGGCAGGCCGAGATCCTGGTCGCGCGCAACAACTTCCATGGCCGCACCACCACCGTGATCAGCGCCTCCAGCGAGCCCGACTACCGCGCCGGCTTCGGCCCGTTCACGCCCGGTTTCCGCTGGTTCGACTTTGGCGACATGGCCAGCGTGCGCGCGGCCGCCACGATCGAGACCTGCGCCGTGCTGATCGAGCCGATCCAGGGCGAGGCCGGCATCGTGCTGCCGCCCGCAGGCTTTTTTGCTGAACTGCGCGACTGGTGCACCCGCGAGCGCGTGCTGCTGATCCTCGACGAGGTGCAGTCCGGCCTCGGCCGCACCGGCCGCTGGTTCGCGTTCGAGCATGAGCACATCCGCCCCGACGGGCTGATCCTGGGCAAGGCCCTGGGCGGCGGGCTGCTGCCGGTCAGCGCCTTCCTGGCCGACGACGCGGTGATGGACGTGTTCAATCCCGGCAGCCATGGCTCCACCTTCGGCGGCAATGCGCTGGCCGCGGCCGTGGGGCTGGAGGCGCTGCGAGTGATGGAGGACGAGCACCTCGTGGCGCGCAGCGCGGTGCTGGGCACCCACCTGCTGGCGCGGCTGCGGGCCGTGCAGGCGCAGGCGGGCCCGCTGATCCGCGCGGTGCGCGGGCGCGGCCTGTGGGCCGGGGTGGAGATCGACCCGGCGCAGGCCAGCGCGCGCGAGCTGGTGGAGCGGCTCGCGCAGCACGGTGTGCTGTCCAAGGAAACCCATGAGACCGTGATCCGCTTCGCGCCGCCGCTGACCATCACGACAGCGCTGCTGGACCGGGCTTTGGATGCTTTTGAAGCCGTGGTCCTTGAAAAACGGCGCGAGCTTGCTATTAATTCGGGAGCGCCCGCGTTGCCCGAGCCTGTTGCCGGAGTCGTGGCGCCTGCCGATGGAGTGAGCGCCCGAGTGAACCCCGACCCAGCCGCGCCGCACCTGCTGATGAGCCCGCCCGACCATTTCGAGGTGGCTTACTCGATCAATCCCTGGATGAATCCCGACCAATGGTCGCTCGACGCGCGGCGGCTCTCGCGCGATGCGCAGGCCGGCTGGGCCGCGCTCAAGGCCACCTACGAATCGCTGGGGGCGCAGGTGGTGGTCAAGCCAGCCGCGCGCGGCCTGCCCGACCTGGTGTTCACCGCCAACTGCGCCGTGGTGCTCGATGGCAAGGCCCTGCTGGCGCGCTACCTGCGGGAAGAGCGCGCTGGCGAGGAGGCGCATGGCCGGCACATGTTCGAGCAGCTGCAGGCTCGCGGCGAGATCGACTCGCTGCACCGCACGCCCGAGGGCGTGTATTTCGAGGGCGCGGGCGACGCCATCTACGACGCCGGCCGCGGCCTGATGTGGATGGGCTACGGCCAGCGCTCGTGCCGCGCCGCGCACCACACGGTGGAGCAGGTGTTCGGCATTCCCACGCTGCCGCTGGAGCTGGTGGATCCGCGCTACTACCACCTCGACACCTGTTTCTGCCTGCTGTCGGGCGGCGAGATCGTCTACCACCCGGCGGCCTTCACCGGGGAGGGGCGCGCGCAGATCAGGGCGCTGGCGGGCCGCCAACTGATCGAGGCGCCGCTGGAGGACGCCGAGCACCTGGGCGTCAACTCGGTCTGCATCGGCCGCGACGTGGTCATGTGCCACTGCTCGTCCGGGCTGCGCGCCCAGATCGAGGCGCGCGGCTACCGCGTGCACGTGGTGCCGCTGGGCGCCTTCAACCGCTCGGGCGGCGCGGCCTACTGCCTCACCCTCACGCTCAACAACCGCTACCGGGGCCGCGCCGCCGGGGTGCCGCACCCCCGCCTGCCGGAGCCGGGCGAGCGCCGGGCCGCGTAAACTCGGGGCGCATGCAGATCGCCGCTCCCCAACTCAGCCAGCACTTGCAGCGCGGCCTGAAATCCCTGTACACCTTGCACGGCGATGAGCCGCTGCTGGTGCAGGAAGCGGCCGATGCGATCCGCGCGGCCGCGCGCGCACAGGGCTACACCGAGCGCAGCTCGCACACCGTGGCGGGCGCCCATTTCGACTGGAGCGAGGTGCTGGCCGCCGGCGGCTCGCTGTCCCTGTTCGCGGACAAGCAGATCGTCGAGATCCGCATTCCTTCCGGCAAACCCGGCAAGGAAGGCAGTCCGGCGATCCAGCAACTGGCCGAAAGCGCGCAGGGCAACGACAGCACGCTGACCCTGTTCATGCTGCCGCGGCTGGACAAGATGACCAAGGGCGGCGCCTGGTTCTCGGCGCTCGAGAGCTTCGGCGTCACCGTGCAGGTGGACCCGGTGGAGCGCGCCGCGCTGCCGCCCTGGATCGCGCAGCGGCTGGCCCTGCAGGGCCAGCGCGTGACGGCCGGCGAGGAGGGCCAGCGCACGCTGCAGTTCTTTGCTGACCGCGTCGAAGGCAACCTGCTGGCCGCGCACCAGGAGATCCAGAAGCTCGCGTTGCTCTATCCGCCAGGCGAGCTGAATTTCGAGCAAGTGGAAAGCGCCGTGCTCAACGTGGCGCGCTATGACGTGTTCAAGCTGTCCGAAGCCGTGCTCGGTGGCCAGGCCGCTCGCGTGCAGCGCATGCTCGACGGCCTGCAGGCCGAGGGCGAGGCCGAGGTGCTGGTGCACTACACGCTGGCCGAGGACATCCGCGCGCTCAAGCGCGTCAAGGACGCGGTCGGCCAGGGCCGCCCGCTGCCCATGGCGCTGCGCGAGCAGCGCATCTGGGGGCTCAAGGAGCGGCTGTTCGAGCGCGTGCTGCCCCGCCTGTCGTCCACCACCGTGGACAACCTGCTGCATGCCGCGCACCAGGTCGACGGCATCGTCAAGGGGCTGAAAGCGCCTGGCTGGCCCACCGAGGGCTGGCAGGCGCTGCACCGGCTCGCGATGATGCTGTGCCGGGAATGCGCGGCGCCGGCCCGGGCCGGCTGAATCCCGGAACTGAGCTCCTTCACCTGTCAGGCTTTGTTGGCATCCCTTGCCTACACTGGCCGCTCCACGGAGACCCGAGGAGACAAAGCCATGCAAACTGGCCAATGGATTCTGCGCCGCGCCTGGGCGGTGCTGCTCGCCGCTGCGGCGGCATGTCCCGCGTTCGCCCAGCGGGTCCCCTTCGACTCCGGCGATGCGAACTTCAGCGCCGAGGGGCTGGTGAAGGGGGTGGCAGCCGACGAGGCCGCCTGCGCCCGGGTGCGCGACGCCGTCTGGGCGCGCCCGGCCTCGGGCCAGCCCGAATGCATCCGCTACTGGGCCGCGGGCCTGCCCGCCTCGGGCCAGGCCGCGCGCGTGCTGGTCTACATTCCTGGCGACCAACTGGTGTTCGACGAACCGGAGCGAGGCTATGCCTCGCGCCATCCGCGCGCGATGCAGCAGCTTGCCGGTGATATGCAGGCGACGCTGGGCGTGCCGCTGATCGTGCTGTCGCGGCCGGGCACCTTCGGCTCGTCCGGCGAGCACCGGCAGCGCCGGCGGGAGCATGAGGCGCGGCTGACCGACGCGGCGGTGGACGCGATCAAGGCCCGGCACGGGGTCGCCGAATTCGGGCTGGTGGGCCTGAGCGGCGGCGGCCATCTGGTGGCGGCCCTGCTCGGGTGGCGCGCCGACGTGCTCTGCGCCGTCCCGGCCTCGTCCGTCTCGTCGCCCAGGCTGCGCTGGCAGGCCTTCGGGCGCGACCGCGACCTGACCGGCTTTGCGGATTCCTACGAGCCGGTGGACCACCTGCGGCCCGGTGTCGCCCACAGCGGCCTGCGCGTCTTCGTGCTGGGCGACCCCAAGGACACCAACGTGCCCTGGCACACCCAGACGCCGCTGGCCGAGCGCCTGCGCGCCATCGGGGTGGACACGCAGGTGCTGACCGGCGAGGGCAGCGACGGGCAGCGGCATGCCCTGGGCGGCTCCGGCCGCCAGGTGGGCGCGAAATGCCTGCAGGGAGCGCCCACGCAGGACATCCTTGACCTGGCGGCCAAAGGGCTGAAAGGCTGAAGAGCGGCGCGGCGTTGCGGTGCCATGCGAAAATCCAGCGCATGAACGCCCTCAATATCGCCGAATACATGCAGACGCTGGGCCTGCAGGCCAGGGTCGCTTCGGCGCAGATGGCGCGGGCGAGCGCCGCCGCCAAGAACCGCGCGCTGAAAGGACTGGCCCGGCTGCTGCGCGAGAACGTGGCGGCCCTGCAGGCCGACAATGCCCGGGATCTGGAGCGCGCCGTGGCCGCCGGCCTGGCCGCGCCGATGGTGGACCGGCTCAAGCTCACGCCCAAGGTGCTCGACACCTGCGCCCAGGGTTGCGAACAGCTCGCCGCCATGCCCGACATCATCGGCGAGATCATCGGCATGAAGCAGCAGCCCAGCGGCATCCGCGTGGGCCAGATGCGCGTGCCCATCGGCGTGTTCGGCATGATCTTCGAGAGCCGCCCCAACGTGACCATCGAGGCCGCCAGCCTGAGCATCAAGAGCGGCAACGCCTGCATCCTGCGCGGCGGCTCGGAGGCCATCGAGTCCAACAAGGCGCTGGCGCTGCTGGTGCGGCAGGCGCTGGCCGAGGCCGGCCTGCCCGAGGACGCGGTGCAACTGGTGCAGACCACCGACCGCGAGGCCGTGGGTCAGCTCATCACCATGCCCCAGTACGTGGACGTGGTCATCCCGCGCGGCGGCAAGGGCCTGATCGAACGCATCAGCCGCGAGGCCAAGGTACCGGTGATCAAGCACCTGGACGGCAACTGCCATGTCTACGTGGACGATCCCTGCGACATCGACATGGCCGTGACCGTGGCCGACAACGCCAAGACCCAGAAGTACAGTCCCTGCAATGCCAGCGAGAGCCTGCTGGTGGCGCGCGGCGTGGCGCAGGCGTTCCTGTCGAAGATCGGGGCCATCTATGCGGCCAAGGGCGTGGAAATGCGAGGAGATGACGCCGCAGTCCAGATCCTGCGGTCACAAGCCGCTATCAATTCAGTAGCAACCGTCGTTCCCGCGAGCGAGCAGGACTGGTCGGAGGAATACCTCGCGCCCATCATCAGCATCAAGGTGGTGGAGGGGCTGGACGAGGCCATTGCCCACATCAACCGGTATGGCAGCCACCACACCGACGCGATCCTCACGCGCGACCACATGCACGCGCAGCGCTTCCTGCGCGAAGTGGATTCGGCCAGCGTCATGGTGAACGCGAGCACCCGCTTCGCCGATGGCTTCGAATACGGGCTGGGCGCGGAAATCGGCATCAGCACCGACAAGTTCCACGCCCGCGGGCCGGTCGGCCTCGAAGGCCTGACCTCGCTCAAGTGGGTGGTGCTGGGGCAGGGCGAAGTCCGCCTTTGAGCGCGCGCGGTTGCGCGCTGGCTCTTGTAAGCTCCGCAGCCGCCCTCAAATCCCTACAATTCCACTCGAATATTCCGATTCGCCACGACACGAGGGCCGCATGGTTCCGCATCTCATCACGGCCCTGACGGGGCCCATCAACGAACTCGAACAACGCATCCTGGACTCCATGCCGGCCATCGAGCGCTGGTTCCGCCTGGAATGGATGGAGCACACGCCGCCGTTCTACAGCTCGGTGGACATCCGTAACGCCGGCTTCAAGCTGGCACCGGTGGACACCAACCTGTACCCCGGCGGCTGGAACAACCTCACGCCCGAGATGCTGCCGCTGGCAGTGCAGGCGGCCATGGCGGCGATCGAGAAGATCTGCCCCGAGGCCAAGAACCTGCTGGTGATCCCGGAAAACCACACCCGCAACACCTTCTACCTGAGCAACGTCGCCCAGCTCAAGCGCATCTTCCACATGGCCGGCCTGAACGTGCGCATCGGCTCGATCGACCCCGAGATCAAGCAGCCCACCACGGTGGACCTGCCGACCGGCGAGCAGATCACGCTGGAGCCCGTGATCCGCAGCAGGCGCCGCCTGGGGCTCAAGGACTTCGATCCCTGCACCATCCTGCTCAACAACGACCTGTCGGCCGGCGCACCCGGCATCCTGGAAGACCTGCACGAGCAGTACCTGCTGCCGCCGCTGCACGCGGGCTGGTCGGTGCGGCGCAAGAGCCGGCATTTCCAGGCCTATGAGGAGGTGTCCAAGCGCTTCGGCAAGCTGCTGGGCATCGACCCCTGGCTGATCAATCCGCTGTACGCCAAGTGCGGCGAGGTCAATTTCGCCGAAGGCTCGGGGCTCGACTGCCTGACCAGCAACGTGGACGCGCTGCTGACCAAGGTGCGGCGCAAGTACAAGGAATACGGCATCAACGAGAAGCCGTTCGTGGTGGTCAAGGCTGACAACGGCACCTATGGCATGGGCATCATGACGGTGCGCGACGTCAAGGACCTCGAAGTCCTGAACCGCAAGACCAAGAACAAGATGTCGATCATCAAGGACGGCCAGCCCGTCAGCGACGTCATCATCCAGGAAGGCGTGCTGACCAACGAGCGCATGAACGAGGCCGTGGCCGAGCCGGTGGTCTACATGATGGACCGCTACGTGGTCGGCGGCTTCTACCGCATCCACGCCGAGCGCGGCGTGGACGAGAACCTCAACGCCCCCGGCGCGAGCTTCGTGCCGCTGGCGTTCGCCGAAAGCAGCCACCTGCCCCAGCCCGGCCAGAAGCCCGGGGCCAGCGCGCCCAACCGCTTCTACATGTATGGCGTGATCGGCCGGCTGGCCATGCTGGCGGCCAGCTACGAGCTCGAGGCCACTGACCCGGACGCCGAGATCTACGACTAGGAGCCTGTTCATCGTCTCCCCGGGGCCGCGCCGCAAGATCGAGGCGCCGGCCCCTTGGCAAGACTGGCTGGATATCCAGTTGCTGCGCTGCAACAACTGCGCCAGTTCTCCGCTTTAGTCGTGGTTCCCGCCTTGCAAGCCGGTGGTCGAGGCGCACAATACGCATCCCAAAGGTTACGGAACCCCGCCGGCCGCCAGCCACCAAGACGGGGGATCTCAGTGCAAAGCTCGAAATCCTCGCTCCCGGCGCTCACGCTCGGCGCCATCGGTGTTGTCTACGGCGACATCGGCACCAGCGTCCTCTACGCTTTCAAGGAAGTCTTCGCGAGCGGCCATGTGCCGCTCACGCACGGCAATGTGCTGGGCGTGCTGTCGCTGTTCTTCTGGACGCTGACCATCGTCGTCTCCATCAAGTACGTGGCGCTCATCATGCGCGCCGACAACCACGGCGAAGGCGGCCTGATGGCGCTGCTCGCGCTGGCCTCGCAGTCGGTCAGGAACCGCCCGCGCAGCCGGCGCGTGCTGCTGATGATCGGCGTCTTCGGCGTCGCACTGTTCTTCGGCGACGGCGTCATCACGCCGGCCATCTCCGTGCTGTCGGCGGTGGAGGGCCTGGAGATCGTCACCCCCGCGGCCAAGCCCTACGTGGTGCTGATCTCGCTGGTGGTGCTGGTGCTGCTGTTCATGATGCAGCGGCGCGGCACGGGCGACATCGGCAAGTTCTTCGGCCCGGTCATGGTGATCTGGTTCATCGCGATCGCGCTCATGGGCGTGGGCCAGATCATCGGCAACCCCGGCGTGCTGCTGGCCATCTGGCCGGGCTATGCGGTGGAGTTCGCGGCGCAGCACTATGCGCTGGCGTTCATCACGCTCGGGGCCGTGTTCCTGTGCGTGACGGGCGCCGAGGCGCTGTACGCCGACATGGGCCATTTCGGCAAGATGCCGATCCGGCTGGCCTGGTTCACCCTGATCATGCCCTCGCTGGTGCTCAACTACTTCGGCCAGGGCGCGCTGGTGCTGGCCGACCCCAAGGCGGTCGAGAACCCGTTCTACCTGATGGCGCCCGAGTGGGCGCTGATCCCGATGGTGGTGCTGGCCACCGCCTCCACGGTGATCGCCTCGCAGGCGCTGATTTCGGGCGCGTTCTCGGCCACCAAGCAGACCATCCAGCTCGGCTTCCTGCCGCGCCTGACCATCCTGCACACCTCGATCCGCGACACCGGCCAGATCTACATCCCGGCGGTGAACTGGATGCTGCTAGTCGGCGTGATCGCCGCGGTCGGGCTGTTCGGCTCGTCCAGCGCGCTGGCCGCGGCCTACGGCATCTCGGTCAGCCTGGTGATGGTCATCACCACGGTGCTGACCTTCTTCGTGGTGCGCTATGGCTGGGGCTACCCGCTGTGGCTGTGCCTCCTGGCCACCGGCTGCTTCTTCATCGTGGACGTGGCCTTCTTCATCTCCAACTCGATGAAGATCGCGCAGGGCGGCTGGTTCCCGCTGCTGCTGGCGGCGGTGCTGTACACCGTGCTCGCCACCTGGAAGCGCGGGCGCCAGTTGCTCAACGAGAAGATGCACACCGACGCGATCGACCTCAAGGGCTTCCTGGAGGCCGTGTTCGTCGAGCCGCCCACGCGCGTGGGCGGCACGGCCGTGTTTCTCACGGCCGAGCCCGGCACCGTGCCCAACGCGCTGCTGCACAACCTCAAGCACAACAAGGTGCTGCACGAGCAGAACCTGTTCGTCACGGTGCGCCACCACGAGGTGCCGTGGATCGGCATGGACAAGCGGCTGGCGATCGAGCCGCTGGGCCACGACTGCTGGCAGGTGGTGGTGCACTACGGCTTCAAGAACGACCCCGACCTGCCGCGCGCCCTGGCCATGATGCGTGGGCGCGGCTGCGATCTGGAGGCCATGAGCACCAGCTACTTCCTGTCGCGAGACATCGTCATCCCCACCATCGGGCGCGGCATGGCGCCATGGCGCGAGAAGCTGTTCGCGCAGATGCACCGCAATGCCAGCGGCGCGGCGGACTTTCTCAACCTGCCCAACAACTCGGTGGTGGAGCTGGGGTCGAAGATCGAGATCTGACATGCCGTGGGGTGGCTGAGCTTGCGGGCGGCTGGCGAGCCCGCCCCCTTCGCCAGCAGCCGAGGCCGGCGAACTGCCAGAATCCCACCCCATGCGTTTCTTCAAAGACCTGAGCCTGTCGGCCTTCACGGCCGGCTTCGTCGCCGTGCTGGTCGGCTTCACGAGTTCGGTGGCCATCGTGTTCCAGGCCGCGCAGGCCTTCGATGCCACGCCGGCGCAGATCAGCTCCTGGATGTGGGCGCTGGGCATCGGCATGGGGCTGTGCTCGGCGATTCCCTCGCTGATCCTGCGCCAGCCGGTGATGGTGGCCTGGTCCACGCCCGGCGCGGCGGTATTGGCCACGGCGGGCCTGGCCGGCGGCTTCTCGATGGCCGAGGCCGTGGGCGCCTTCATGGCCTGCGCGGTGCTGATCACGCTGTTCGGCGTCACGGGCTGGTTCGAGCGCGTGATGAACCGCATCCCGATGGCCATCGCCTCGGCGCTGCTGGCCGGCGTGCTGGCGCGCTTCGGCCTCTCGGCCTTCGCCGCGGCGCAGACCGCCTTGCCGCTGGTGCTGCTGATGCTGGCCAGCTACCTGCTCGGGCGGCGCTGGCTGCCGCGCTACGCGGTGGTGCTCACACTGGGGATTGCTATTATTTATGTAGCAATCAATGACCAGCTGGCCTGGACCTCCGTCACTTTTGACTTCGCAAAACCGGTATTCACTGCGCCCCGCTTCACGCTGGCCGCTTTCGTGAGCCTGGCGATCCCGCTGTTCGTGGTGACCATGGCCTCGCAGAACCTGCCGGGCGTGGCGGCGATCCAGGCCGCGGGCTACCGCATGCCGATCTCGAAGATCATCACGCTCACCGGCGTGGCCACGCTGGTGCTGGCGCCGTTCGGCGGCTACGCGCTGAACCTGAGCGCCATCACGGCCGCCATCTGCATGGGCCGCGAGGCGCATGAAGACCCGGCCAGGCGCTACACCGCGGCCGTGTCCTGCGGCGCGATTTACGTGGTGATCGGCATCTTCGGCGCGGCGGTGACCGGGTTGCTCACGGCCTTTCCCAAGGAACTGGTGGCCGCCATCGCGGGCCTGGCGCTGCTGGGCACCATCGGCGGCGGGCTGGCCACCTCGCTCAGGGAGGAGCCGCACCGCGAGGCCGCGCTCATCACTTTCCTGGTCACGCTCAGCGGCGTGTCAATAGCCGGAGTCGGCTCGGCGTTTTGGGGCGTGGTGGCGGGCGCCCTGGCGCTGTTTGTGCAACAGTATGGGAAACGAAAGCCTGCCGCATGAACATTCTCTTCGTCGCCGATCCGCTCTCCACCTTCAAGATCTACAAGGACACCACTTTTTCGATGATGCGCGAGGCGCAGCGCCGCGGCCACCGCATCGCGGCCTGCGAGCCGTGCGACCTGGTCTGGCGCTCCGGCGCGCCCGTGGTGGCCACGGTGCGCGAGATCACGCTCTCCGGCGATGCGCACGACTGGTTCCGCGAAGACGCCGCGCCGCTCAAGGCGCTGAAGGACTTTGACGCCATCGTGATGCGCAAGGACCCGCCGTTCGACAGCGAGTATTTCTACGCCACCCACCTGCTGGAGCAGGCCGAGCGCGAGGGCGCCAGGGTCTTCAACCAGCCGCGCACGCTGCGCGACCATCCCGAGAAGCTCGCGATCATGGAGTTCGCGCAGTACGTGAGCCCCACGCTGGTCACGCGCAGCGCCGACGAGGTGCGGCGCTTCCACGCCGAGCACGGCGACATCATCCTCAAGCCGCTGGACGGCATGGGCGGCATGGGCATCTTCCGCGTCAGGGCCGATGGCCTGAATCTCGGCTCCATCATCGAAACGCTCAACAAGGACGGCGCCGAAACCATCATGGTGCAGCGCTTCGTGCCCGAGATCACGCAGGGCGACAAGCGCATCCTGGTGATCGGCGGCCAGCCCGTGCCCTACAGCCTGGCGCGCATCCCGCAGGGCAGCGAGGTGCGCGGCAACCTGGCGGCGGGCGGCAAGGGCGTGGCCCAGCCGCTCACGGCCAAAGACCGCGAGATCGCCGAAGCGCTGGGCCCGGTGCTGGCCGCGCGCGGCCTGCTGCTGGTGGGGCTGGACGTGATCGGCGATTGCCTGACCGAAGTCAACGTCACCAGCCCGACCTGCTTCCAGGAAATCACCGAGCAGACCGGCTTCGACGTGCCGGCCATGTTCATCGACGCGCTCGAGCAGGCGCTGAAAGCCTAGAACCCATGCCGGTGTCTGGCGGACGGCCGCGGCTCATTCGCCGTTGGCGTTGAGCGGGCGGCCCGACGAGGCCCGGACGATCAGGGTCGCCTGTTCCACCCGCCGGGTGGGCGGGCGGGCGGGGTCGCCGATGCGTGAGATCAGCAGCTCGGCCGCATCGCTGCCGATCTTGCGGCCGTACAGCTGAACCGTGGACAGGGGCGGATGCGTGATCTCCGTTTCCGGCATGCCGTCAAAGCCGACGACGGCCATGTGCTCGCCCGGCGTCAGCCCGGCGCACCGCAGGGCGTGCATCACGCCCATGGCCACGAAATCGTTGTAGCAGAGCATGGCCGTGGGGCGCGCTTCCAGGCGCATGACGGCGTTCACGTCGGCGACGCCGCTGGTCAGGGAGGGGCGGCTTTCAACCACCAGCGCCGGATCAAAAGCGATGCCGCGCGCATCCAGCCCCGAGAAGTAGCCGGCCAGCCGGTCGATGCGAACCGGGTTCTCGCGCTCCCCGCCGAGGAAGGCGATCCGGCGGTGCCCGAGGTCGATCAGGTGCTGGGTGGCCATCTTTGCCCCTCCGTAGTTGTCGGAGCCCGCAAAATCCAGCCGGGCGTCCGGGTAGGGCCGGACGGCCATGCAGATCGGAATGCCGGCCGCGAGGAACCGGTCGAAGGCCTGCGGTGGCGTGCCCGTGGCGGCGCAGACGATCAGGCCCGCGACGTCATGTTCGATGAACGACTCCAGCAGGCGCTCCTGCCGTGCCGGCTGCTCCGCCGATTCGACGAGGTACACCATGTAGCCGGCCTCGGCCGCCCTTTCTTCCACGGCCGACGTCAGCTGGGCGAAAAAGGGGTTGCGGATGTCGTTGATGACGAGGCCGATGGCCTGGGACGTCCTGCGCCGCAGATTGGCGGCGTTGCGGTTGTAGGTGTAGCCGAGCGCAGCGATCGACTGCCGCACTTTCTCTGCTGTTTCCTCCGGGATGCGCGGGTGTTTTTGCAGCACAAGCGAAACGGTCGAGCGCGAAACGCCAGCGTGCGCCGCAATGTCGTTGATGGTGATGCGTCGTTTGTCCATGGGTCGATTCTCCCGTCTATTCCCTGGCCATTGACCGGTGAAAAGTAGAACGATTTACCTTTTTGGCTGAACACCTTTACCGAAAAGGGCTTGTTTTCCCTCCGAGAAGTGAGATTACAGATGAGAGATGTAGGGTTAATACCTATTATTTGCCGTTGACTGACAAAAATCCTTCTTTAAAATCAAGTAGAACGATCTACTAGAAAGATTTTTGATGCGCGTTCTCGACTTTGGGCAATTGAAGCAAGTCCTGGCAGGCTTGCGCGAAGGCGCCGTGACGGCCGTCTCCGGGGCCGGCGGGGGCCTGCTTGAGCCCGAGGAAGTCCTTCGCTGCTTCGAAGAGGCTTTTCTCCAGGGCGGTCAGCCCAGGGGCATTACCCTGGTGCACACGCTGGGCATGGGCGACCGGCAGGACAAGGGCATCAACCGCTTCGCCCACGAAGGCATGGTCAAGCGCGTCATCGGCGGCCACTGGATCTGGTCGCCGCGCATGCTCGCGCTGGCGCAGCACAACAAGCTCGAGGCCTACTGCATGCCCTCCGGCGCGCTGACCCACCTGCTGCGGGAAATCGGCGCCGGCCGGCCGGGCCTGTTCACCCACGTGGGCCTGGGCACCTTCGTGGACCCGCGCCACCAGGGCGGGCGCTGCAACGAGGCGGCCCAGGAAGAACTGGTGGAGCTGATGCAGATCGACGGCCAGGACGTGCTGCGCTACCGGCCCTTCAAGGTTGACGTTGCGGTCATCCGCGGCACCTATGCCGACGAGAACGGCAACATCAGCGCCGTTGAAGAGCCCGCCGACCTCGACTCCTATGCGGTCGCGCTGGCCGCCAAGCGCTGCGGCGGCATCGTCATCGCGCAGGTGCGTGAGGTGGTGCCGGTCGGCAAGCTGCGCCCGCGCGAGGTCTCGGTGCCGGGCAATCTGGTCGATTTCGTGCTGCCCTGCCCGGACCAGCCGCAGACCTACCACGGGCGCTACGACGTGTCGCTGGCCGGGCTCGGCGAAAGCCAGCCCGAGGCGACCCACCCGCCCGAGCGCGATCCGGTGCGGCACGCCGTGGCGCTGCGTGCCGCAGAGGAACTGATCGACGGCGCTTCGGTCAATTTCGGCTTCGGCATGTCGTCCGGCGTGGCCGAGGTCATCGCGCGGCGCGGCGATGCCAGCCGCTACTGGTTCACGATCGAGCAGGGCGTGCATGGCGGCAGGCTGCTGACCGGCGACATGTTCGGCATCGCGGCCAATCCGGCGGCCATTCTCTCGGCCGCGGAACAGTTCGATTTGTACTCGGGCGGCGGCCTCGACCAGACCTTTCTCGGCATGGCCGAGATGGATGCAGAGGGCAACGTCAATGTGTCCCACTTCGGCGGCCAGATCAGCGGCCCCGGCGGTTTCATCGACATCTCGCAGGGTGCGCAGAAAGTCGTGTTCTGCGGCTCGTTCGACGCCAAGGGCACCCGGCTCACGGTCGCCGACGGGGCGCTGACGATCCAGCGCCACGGCGAAGTGCGCAAGCTCGTGAAGAAAGTGGCCGGCATCACGTTCAGCGGCAAGGAGGCCGTGCGACGCGGGCAGGAGGTCATCTACGTGACCGAGCGCGCCGTGTTCCGGCTCACGCCTGAAGGCCTGGAGCTGACCGACATCGCCCCCGGCGTGGACTTGGAGCGTGACATCCTGTCGCGAATGGACTTCAAGCCCATCGTGCGTGCGCCGCGACTCATGAACGCCGCCTATTTCTGTGAGCCCGCCGACGCGGCCGGCCCGGCGGCCTGACACCGCCCACAAGGAAGACCATGGACTTTGCGCTCAACGACGAACAGAAGCTGATGATCGACACCGTTCGGCGTTTCATCAAGACCGAATTGCAGCCCCTGGAACAGAGGGTGGAGGACGAAGGCCGCCTGGATGCGGACCTCGCCCGGCGCCTGATGGACCAGTCGCGCGCCATCGGCCTCTACGCGCTCAACATGCCGGCCGAGCACGGCGGCGGTGGGCTCAGCGCGGTCGACTGGATGCTGTGCGAGGAGCAGTTCGGGCACAGCACCGACATTCTGGTGCGGCGCGCCTTCGGCAACGTGTACGACGCCCTGCTGGCGTGCGAGGGCGACCAGGTGCCGCGCTGGCTGGCGCCGGCGGTGCGCGGCGAGAGAACCTGCGGGCTGGCGATCACCGAGCCCGGCGCCGGGTCGGACGCGCAGGCCATCAAGACCCATGCCCGCAGGACGGACAACGGATGGGTGCTCAACGGCAGCAAGCACTTCATCAGCGATGCCGAGTTCAGCGATTTCTTTCTGGTCTCCGCGCGCACCGGCGACAGGCAGATATCGCTGTTCGCCGTCGACAAGAACCTGCCCGGCTTCACGGTGGGCAAGGACCAGGAAATGATGGGCCTGCGCGGCACGCCCCACATGGAGCTGTTCTTCGACAACGTTGCGCTGGAGCCCATTGCCCTGATCGGCAAGGAAGGCGAAGGCTTCAAGCTCGCGATGAACATGCTGGGGCGCGTGCGCCTGGCCCTCGTCGGCGCGCGCGCGGTCGGCAAGGCCAGCCATGTGCTGGAGATGATGACGACGTATGCGAACGACCGCCAGCAGTTTGGCAAGCGGATCGGTGAGTTCCAGATGATCCAGCAGATGCTGGCCGACAGCACCGTCGAGATCCATGCGGCGAGGCTGATGGTGCTGCACGCCGCCTGGACGATAGACGCCGGGCTCGACGCGCGCATCCCGATCTCGATGGTGAAGCTGCACGCCTCGGAAGTGCTCGGCAAGGTCGTTGACCGCGCGGTGCAGATCTTCGGCGGCATGGGTTTTTGCAAGGAGCTTCCGATCGAACGCTACTACCGCGACGCCCGCGTGTACCGCATCTTCGACGGCACCTCGGAAATCCACCGCAGCGTGATCGCGCGCGAAGTGCTCAAGCGCGGCGCCGAAGTGTTCGACCTGCATCGCTGAACCGCGGGCCACCTCAGGACCTCCTCATCATGACCCGCACGCTGTACGCCATCATCGGAGACCCCATTGCCCAGGCGCGGTCGCCGGAAGTCTTCAACCAGCTTTTTGCGCAACGCGGCATCGACGCCGAGATGGTGGCATTGCATGTCGGCGCCGACCAGTTCGAGACCGCGCTGCAAGGCTTGGCCGCCCTGCGCAACTTCGGCGGCGCGGTGATCACGATCCCGCACAAGGCCGCGGCGGCTCGCGTCGCGGTGCAGCGCTCGGCGCGCGTGGCCGTCGCCGGCGTGGCCAACGTGCTCAGGCCCGGCGCCTCGGGCTGGCGTGCCGACCTGTTCGACGGAGAGGGTTTCGTCGCGGGGCTGCGCCAATGCGGCCATGAGGTTCGGGTCCAAAGCGCCGCCGTCGTGGGCGCGGGCGGCGCGGGCATGGCCATTGCCACCGCGCTGCTCGATGCCGGCGTCGGCAGCGTCGCGATCGACGACATCGACCGCGTTCGTGCCGAGGACGCCTGTACGCGCCTGTCGGCCACCTACGGCGGGCGGGTCCAGCGGCGCGGCCCGACGAAGGCGGACAATCTGGTCGTGAATGCAACGCCGATCGGCATGAACGAAGGCGATGCCTTGCCCGTTGTGCTGGAGCAGCTCGATCCGCGTGCGCTCGTGGCCGATGCCATCATGAAGCCGCCGCGCACCCGCCTGCTCACGGAAGCAGTGCGGCGCGGCCACCCGGTCCAGGAGGGCCGGCACATGCTCGACGGCCAGGCCGAGGCGATCTGGCGTTTTCTCGCCATGGGCGGCGCGGCGTCCGATCCGCCCGGCGTTCCAAGTCCTCAGGCTCCGCCATGACGTAGCCCCCGCATCACCCAGGGCCAGGAAGCCCCCGGCATTTCTGCGCCACCGCCACCCCACAGTTCAAATCCATCCAAGGACATCACCATGAAACCCAGCTCATTCGTTCGCCTCGCTGCCAGCGCCTTCTTCGTCTTCACGGCATCGCTTGCCTCGGCGCAGGACTTTCCGAACAAACCCATCGAACTGCTGGTCGCCTTCCCCGCCGGCGGCGGCAGCGATGCGCTGGCCCGCGGCATTGCGGATTCGGCAAGCCGGCAAATGCCGCAGCCCATGATCGTGGTCAACAAGCCCGGCGCCGCCGGCACCATCGGCTTCGCGGAAGGCGCCAGTGCCAAGCCGGACGGCTACAAGATCACCGTGGTTTCGCCCGAGCTGCTGATCACGCCCTACCTCGGCATCGGCAAGGTGACCTACCAGGACTTCAAGCCCGTGGGCCGCTTCAACGAAGACCCGTGCACCGTCGCGGTCCAGGTGAATTCCCCGTTCAAGACCATCGAAGCCTTCATCCAGCACGTGAAGGCCAACCCGGGCAAGGTCAACGTCGCCAACTCCGGGGCGGGGTCGATCAACCATGTCTGCGCCGCGGCGCTGGAGGACAAGGCCGGCCTGAAGATCAACCACATCCCCTACCTGGGCTCGGGCCCCATGATCAATGCCCTGCTGGGCGACCAGGTCGATGCGGCCGTCATCAGCCCTGCCGAAGTCAGCAGCTTCGTCAAGGCCGGAAAGATGCGCCTGCTGGCCGTCATGTCCAAGGAGCGCGCCAAGGGCTTCGAGGATGTGCCGACCTTCCGCGAGCGCAACATCGACCTGGTCATGAGCACCTGGCGCGGGCTGGTGGTGCCCAAGGCCACGCCCGACGCGATCGTTGCCAAGCTCGGCGAGGTGCTGGCCAAGGTCAATGCGGACCCGGCCTACCAGCAGATTCTGGAGCGCCAGAATCTCGGCCGCATTCTTGAGAACCGCGAGCAGTTCGCAGCGTTCCTGAAGCAGGGCGACGAGCAGTACAAGCGCATCGTCCCGATGCTGCAAATGACAAAGTAAGCAGTGAAGAAGTGCCTGCCATGACATCGACGAAGCATCTCGAGTTGGAGGTGGAGGGGCCTATCGCCTTCCTGTCCCTGTGCCGGCCCGACAAGCTCAACGTGCTGACCCTGGCCACACTGGAGGCGCTGGACCGCGCCTGCGGCGAGCTGGAGCAGCGGCGCGAGGTAAGGGCAGTGGTGGTGCATTCCACCAACCCGAAAGCCTTCTGCGCCGGCGCGGACATCGCCGAGTGGGGCGCGCTGCCGGCGGTCGACATGTGGCGGCTGTCGACCCGCCTGGGCCATCGCGTTCTCGACCGGCTGGCGCGCCTGCCGCAGCCCACGATTGCCGCCATCGACGGACTGGCCCTGGGCGGTGGCCTGGAGCTGGCGCTGGCCTGCGACATTCGCATCGCCGGCGACGCCGCCCGGTTCGGCATGCCCGAAACGACGGTCGGCGCCGTGCCCGGCTGGGGCGGCACCCTGCGCCTGCCGACGGTGGTGGGCGTACCGCAAGCCAAGCGGCTGCTGTTCTCCGGCGCCATGATCGACGTGGCAGAGGCGCTGCGGATCGGCTTGATCCAGGAGTGGGTCCATTCGGATTCGGCGCTGGCGCAGGCCCGGACGATGGCCGCCCAGATCGTCCGCAACGCGCCCTTTGCGGTCCGCATGATCAAACAGCTGCTGGATTCGCCCCATGGCGGCTTGCCGGCGGAGACCCTGGCCGCCGGCTTTGCGGCCTCGCTGGAAGACGGGCGGGAAGGCGTGCAGGCCTTCAAGGACAAGAGAAAGCCGGTGTTCACGGACGCCTGAGTCCGCGCCGGCGACAGGCCCCTGAAATTTGAGAAACCCATGAAGATTCAACTCCCCCAGCAAGACGGCTCGCTCCTGGACTACCGCATGAAGGCGCAGCCGATCCGGCCGCCCGCCGGCGCGCCCGCCTTCAGCCGCACTGCCTACGCGGCCTCGCATGTGGTGATCGACCCGCTGGCCACCCGCGACCCCTGGGACAGCTCGCCGTGCGTGGACTGGGACGCCACCCTGGCCTTTCGCGAGCATCTGTGGTCGCTGGGCTTCAAGGTGGCGGAGGCCATGGACACGGCCCAGCGCGGCATGGGACTCGATTGGCCGGTGGCGCGCGAGCTGATCCAGCGCAGCATCCGCCATGCGCGCGGCATTCCCGGGGCTGACCTCGCCTGCGGCGTGGGCACGGACCAGTTGATCGTCAGCGAGCACACCGGCCTGGCCGACGTGGAGGCCGCCTACCGCGAGCAGCTTGCCGTCGTGGAGGCCGAGGGCGGCCGCGCGATCCTGATGGCGAGCCGGTCCCTGGCCCGCTGCGCCAGGGGCCCGGACGACTACCTGGCGCTGTACGGCCGGCTGCTGCGCGACACGTCGCAGCCCGTCATCCTGCACTGGCTGGGCGAGATGTTCGACCCCGCGCT
Organism: Variovorax terrae; assembly: GCF_022809125.1. Taxonomy (NCBI): domain Bacteria; kingdom Pseudomonadati; phylum Pseudomonadota; class Betaproteobacteria; order Burkholderiales; family Comamonadaceae; genus Variovorax; species Variovorax terrae. The sequence continues at coordinate 621,654 of NZ_JALGBI010000003.1, forward strand.
GCGCGGCTACTGGGGCAGCCCGGACCTGTCCGGCGCGCTCGACACCGTGGCGGCGCTGATACGCGAGAACGCGCGGCATGTGGAAGGCATCAAGGTGTCCCTGCTCGACGCGAAGTTGGAACTGGAGCTGCGCCGGCGCCTGCCGGCCGGCGTCAAGATGTACACGGGCGACGATTTCAACTACGCCGAGCTGATGGCCGGCGATGCGTCGGGCTACTCGCACGGCCTGCTCGGCATCCTCGACCCGATTGCCCCGGTTGCCGCGGCCGCGCTGGGGGAGCTCGCCGCCGGCCGCGCGGAACGGTTCCGCGAGATCCTGGACCCCACGGTGGCCCTGTCGCGCGAGATCTTCCGCGCACCCACGCGCCACTACAAGGCCGGCGTCGTCTTTCTGGCCTGGCTCAATGGGCATCAATCGCACTTCTCGATGGTGGCCGGTGCGCAGTCGGCGCGCGGCGCGGCGCACTATGCCAAGGTCTTCGAGCTGGCCGACCAGAGCGGCGTGCTGAGCGACCCGGACTTGGCCCGCCGGCGCATGGCCTCGTATCTCAGCGTGGCTTGCGGCGTGAACTGATGGCCCGCTCCCATCAACGTCCAGGCCTTGCACAACCAGGCACGGGAAGGGGCCGGCCTTGAACCGCTTTGTCGAGGTGGGAGACGCCGCCGTCTTCGAGAAAACGGTGGGCGAGTCGGATGTCTATCTCTTTGCCGGCATCACGGGCGATCTCGCGCCCAACCATGTCAACGAGGCCTTCATGAAGACCTCGCAATTCGGCCGGCGCGTGGCCCACGGGGTCTTGCTGGTGGGCTTCATGTCGACCGCCTCGACCCTGCTCGTGGCGCGTGCGCTGGAGCGCGGCTGCGGCGGCACGCCAGTCTCGCTCGGCTACGACCGGATCCGTTTTCTCCAGCCCGTGTTCATCGGCGACACGGTCAAGGTGGCGTACCGGATCGTCGAGGTCGATCCGGCCCGGCAGCGTTCACGCTCGGCGATCACCGTCACCAACCAGGACGGCGCCGTGGTGGCGGTGGCCGAGCATGTGCTGAAGTGGCTGGCGCGTGCGGAAGGTCCGGGCTGAAGCGGGCAGGCGATCCGGGGCGATTCAGCCCACCGTCGTTCAGGCCTGCAGCGCGCCGTCCACGAACACCTTGAGCTCGCCGGGCTGGAACGTGGTCCAGGTCTCGTTGGTGGTGAGCGGCGCGGTCACCACCACGGCCACGCGGTCGTTCGGCGTGGTGTGCTGAGCGAAGTCGATGCTCACGTCCTCGTCCGCCAGCTTGGCCTGGTTGAACGGGTGGCGGCGCTCCACGTAGCAGAGATGGGTCGAGGCATGCGCCCACAGCGCCTGGCCGTTGGACAGCAGGAAGTTGAAGGTGCCGTGCTGCGCAATGCGCGCGCTCAGCTCGCGCAGCGTGAGCGTGAGTTCCTGCACGCTGGGCACGCCTGCGTGCGACTTGGCCAGCTCCTGCATGATCCAGCAGAACGCGCGCTCGCTGTCGGTGGTGCCGACCGGCTGGAAGCCTGCGTGCAGGCGCGGGTGGAAATCCTTCAGGTCGCCGTTGTGCGCGAACACCCAGTAGCGGCCCCACAGCTCGCGCACGAACGGGTGGCAGTTCTCCAGCGCCACTTCGCCTTGCGTGGCCTTGCGGATGTGGGCGATGACGTTGCGGCTCTTGATCGGATAGCGGCGGATCAACCCGGCCACCGGCGATTCGAAGGCCGGCTGGTGGTCCACGAAATGGCGCAGGCCCTTGCCCTCGAAGAAGGCGATGCCCCAGCCGTCGGCGTGGTGGTCGGTGCGGCCGCCGCGCTCGGCGAAGCCCGTGAAGCTGAACATCACGTCGGTGGGGGTGTTGCAGTTCATGCCGAGCAGCTGGCACATGGTCTCACTCCTTGACCCGGACGGGACGGCGGCCCGTGTTCTCGCGCAGCTGCCAGGCGGCCACCAGGGCCAGCGCGCACAGGGCCGCAAGCATCAGAAAGGATTCGTTGAACGCGGCCAGCCGCTCGGGGCTGGTGGCGCTGTTGGCCAGCGAATCGCCATGCGCGGCCAGCCGCCACTCGAGCACGATGGCGCACAGGCTCACGCCCGCGGCGCCGCCCAGCATGCGTACGAAGTTGATGGCGCTGGCGCCCTGCGGGATCAGGTCCTTGTGCAGCCCGCGCATCGAGCCGAGGTTCAGCGAGGGCAGGATGAAGCCCAGCCCGATGCGCCCCAGGATGGCCCAGGCCACCAGCACCCACAGCGCCGAGTGCAGGTCTACCGTGGTCATCAGCGCGAACGAGGCCGCCAGCAGGGCCAGCCCGATGCTCACCAGCAGGTAGGTCGGCTGGCGGTCGGCCAGCCGGCCGACGATGGCGATGGCGGCGGCCAGCACGAAGCCCGAGGGCAGCAGGATGGTGCCCACGTGCGAGGCAGAGAGCTTGAGCGCCGTCTGCATGTAGACCGGCAGCAGGTAGGTGGAGCCGAACAGCGCCGTGCCGTAGATCACGGCCACCATGCTGCCCATGGCGAACTGGCGGTGGCCGAACAGCGCGAGGTTCATCAGCGGGCTGCCGCCGTGGCGCTGCAGGCGCCGTTGCCACCCGATGAAGGCGACCAGCGCCGCCGCCGCGCCCGACAGCAGCAGCACGGCCTCCAGCACCGTGCCGCCGCGCAGCGCCACCAGCCCGTTGAGCAGGCACAGCGTGCCCACCGTGCCCAGCAGCAGGCCGCGCCAGTCCAGCGCCGCGCCGTCGCGCCGGGCCGGCACGCCGCCGGGCGCGGTGACCGGCACGAACTTGTAGGCCAGCCACAGCGAGGCCAGGCAGAACGGCACCACCATGAAGAAGATCGAGCGCCAGCCGAACAGGTCCACCAACACGCCGCCGATGCTGGGCCCGATGGCCGGCGCCAGCACCACGCCCATGCCGAAGATGCCGCTGGCGCGGCCCTGCTCGTGCGAGTCGAAGGCCCGCAGGATGATGATGGCCGGGATCGGCTGCACCACGCCCGCGGCCAGCCCCTCGGCCACGCGCGCCACCAGCACCAGGCTGAACTGGTTGGACAGCCCGCCCACGATGCCGCCGGCCAGCAACAGCAGCATGGTGCCGACATAGGTGCGCCGGTAGCCGTAGCGCGCCAGCAGCCAGGGCGTGGTGAGCATGGACACCGTCATCGCCACCATGAAGCCCGAGCTGACCCACTGGGCGCGCTCCTGGCCGATGGTGAAGTGGTGGCTCATGTCGGGGATCGCCACGTTGACGATGGTGGACGACATGATGGACGCCATGGTGCCGACCATGACCGAGAGCAGCAGCAGCCAACGGTAGCGCGGGCCGTAGCGCTCGCGCAGGGTGTTCAGCGACGGGGTGGGGGAGGACATGCGGGGCGGACGTGGGAGCGGGCGGCGGGCCGCCGGCAAGGCGGCCCGACCCATGCATTGTGCCCGCCTTTTTTTGTTTCACGATGACTCCAGCCCGGTAGTTCGCTGGACTGCGCCGAAGCTCGATACAGCAGGTTTATCAATAACTTACGCGCGTCCATCATATGCCGGTGCTTTCTGAAACTTGACCCGGTTTTCCCTCGCGCCGCTCCTATCTGGCTCTTGGAATCCGGGGCGTTCCAAGGAGTCATCATGGCAAAGATCAAGCTCACCAAGACCGCCGTGGAGGCGGCCCAGCCCCAAGCCAAGGATGTTGAACTGCGGGATACCGTGGTGCCCGGCTTCCTGTGCAAGATTACCCCGGCGGGCCGCCGGGTGTTCATGCTCCAGTACCGCACGAACTCCGGCCAGCCCCGCAAGCCCTCGCTGGGGCTGTACGGGGAGCTGACCGTCGAACAGGCACGAGTTAAGGCACAGGACTGGCTGGCCGAGGTTCGCCGGGGTGGCGACCCCGGCGGCGCCAAGGCCGAGGCGCGCAAGGCACCCACGATGGCCGAGTTGTGCAAGAAATTCATGGAGGGCTACTCCAAGAAGCGCAACAAGCCCAGCACGCAGGACGGCTATCAGGGCGTCATCGACCGCAACATCATCCCGCTGCTGGGCCGCAAGAAGGTGCATGACGTGAAGCGGCCCGACATTGCCGGGCTGATGGAGAAGCTGGCCTACAAGCCGACCGAGGCGAACAAGACCTTCGGCGTGCTGCGCAAGATGTTCAACCTGGCCGAAGTGTGGGGCTTCCGCCCGGACGGCACGAATCCGTGCCGCCACGTCCCGATGTACCCGCCGGGCAGGGAAACCCGGCTCATCGTGGACGAGGAAATGGTGCGGATCTTCCGCCATCTGGAGAAGCTGGAGGCGGAAGGGCTGGAGAATTACGTCATCCCGCTGGCGATCCGGCTGCAATTCGAGTTTGCTGCCCGGCGCTCCGAAATCTGCCCGCTCGAATGGAGCTGGCTGGACTTCGAGAACCGGCGCGTGGTGTGGCCCGACAGCAAGGTCGGCGGCATTTCCAAGCCCATGAGCGAGGAAGCCTATCGGCTGCTTTCGACGGCGCCGCGCCGGGAGGGCTGCCCCTATGTCCTGCCATCGCCCAACGACTCGACCAAGCACCTGACCTTTGGCGAGCACTATGGCGGCTGGTGCCGGGTGCTCAAAGCCGCCGGCGTCCCGCACGTCGGCACGCATGGTATCCGCCATCGCTCGACCACCGACATTGCCAATTCGGGTGTGCCGACCAAAGTGGGCATGAAGCTGACGGGGCACAAGACCGTGGCGATGTTCATGCACTATGTCCATACCGAGGACAAACCCGTGCGCGATGCGGCGGAGCTAGTAGCGACCCGGCGGCAGACCATTACCGGGGCGCGGCTGCAGCAGCCCCAGGAGGCCACGGCATGAATGCCCGGACGCCCAAGGCAAAAGGCGCTGCCTTGCCTGCCGGCTACGCCGGCATCCACGGCGGCATCGTGGAACTGCTCGATGCCGCCCGCCAGGCGGCGGCGCGCAGCGTCAATGCACTGATGACGGCCAGCTATTGGGAGATTGGCCGCCGCATCGTGGAGGCAGAGCAACAGGGCAAGCGGCGCGCAGGGTACGGCGAACAGTTGATTGCCCGGCTGTCCGCCGACCTGACCGCGCGCTTCGGGCGCGGGTTCAGCCCGGACAACCTGGAGAACATGCGGCGGTTCTTCGCCGCCTATCCCCGGCCGGTGATTTCCGAGGCACTGTCTCGGAAATCGGGGGACGGGCTGCCCGCCGAGAAATCCGAGACAGTGTCTCGGAAATTCGCCCTGGGCGAGCTGGCGCAGGTGTTCACGCTGCCGTGGTCGGCCTACGTGCGGCTGCTGTCGGTCAAGGACGAGTACGCCCGCCGCTTCTACGAAGCCGAGGCGTTGCGCGGCGGCTGGAGCGTGCGCCAGCTTGATCGGCAGATCGGCAGCCAGTTCTACGAGCGCACCGCCTTGTCGAAGGACAAGGCGGCGATGCTGGTCAAGGGCGCTGCGCCCAGGCCGGAGGATGCCGTCAGGCCGGACGATGCGATCAAAGACCCGTATGTGCTGGAGTTCCTGAACCTCAAGGACGAGTATTCGGAATCCGACCTCGAAGCGGCCCTGATCCAGCGGCTGGAGGATTTTCTGCTGGAGCTGGGCGAAGGGTTTACCTTCGTCGGGCGGCAGCGGCGCTTGCGCATCGACCAGACGTGGTATCGGGTGGATCTGCTGTTCTTCCACCGGCGGCTGCGCTGCCTGGTCATCATCGACTTGAAGTTGGGCAGCCTGACCCATGCGGACGTGGGACAGATGCACATGTATTGCAACTACGCCAAAGAGCATTGGGCCTATCCCGATGAAAACCCGCCCGTGGGTTTGATCCTCTGCGCCGACAAGGGCCATGCCCTGGCGCGGTATGCCTTGGAGGGCTTGCCGACGAAGGTGATGGCGGCGAACTACCGCACCGTGCTGCCGGATGCCGAGCTGTTGCAGAAAGAACTGGAAACCACGCGGCGACTGCTGGAGTCGCGTGCGGCGAAGCAGCCCAGGAAGCTCCCGCAATAGCCGGGCGTCCCGGTGTGCAGCCGTCGGGTTCGCGGGCTGCGCCCCACGCTTCGTGTCGAATCGCGGCCATTCGGCTTTGACCCCTGACGCCTCCGGCCCTCTCGGGCCTGCGCGCTCCGCTTGCCCCCAAAGCCGATTGTGCGCAGTGGGCGGGTGTGGGCGGTCTTGCTGTTCCCTTCACCGTATCACGGCGTTCTCGCCGTCAAGGGCGGCGCGCGCCATGCGCGCTTGCGACCTGGCGGCCGTCTGCGACCCCTGACTGCTTGCGCTGCGCCGTGCTGGCGCCGGTTCCGGGCAATTCCGCCCGAGCAACCGGAGAACGATCATGTCGCAACTGACTCTCTCTCTCGATACCCCGCTGATGGTGCGCGATGGCCGTGGGCGCTATCGGCCGGCGGACGCTGACCAGATTCTGGAAGCCGCGCGTCAGGTCATCGAACAGAAGATGCAGCGTGGCGAGGCGTTCACTTCGCCGGAAGCGGTGAAGGACTACCTGCGCGCCAAACTGGCCGGCTTCGAGCACGAAGTCTTCGCGGTGTTGTTCCTCGATACCCGCCATCGGCTGATCGACTACGTGGAGATGTTCCACGGCACGATCGACGCCGCCGAGGTGCATCCGCGTGAGGTCGTCAAGCAGGCGCTTCGGCTCAACGCGGCGGCGGTCATTGTTTCGCACAACCATCCGAGCGGGAACCCCGAGCCAAGCGCGGCTGACCGGGCGCTGACCCAACGGCTCAGGGAATCGCTGGGTCTGGTGGACGTGCGCGTGCTCGATCACATCATCGTCGCTGGCAACGCAACGGCATCATTCGCCGAGCGTGGGCTGATCTAGCCCAAGGGGCTTCGGCCCCTTCTTTGCTGCGCCTGTTGGCAAAATTCTGGCCCGCACGGGCCTGGCGCTCAGGCAGTCGCAACCTGAATCATTTCGTCGTAATGTTTCTTGTCCACTTCTTCTAGCCACTGAAAGATGTGTCCGATAACGCTATGACTTTCGCCCGCCAAGTTTTCTGCCGATTCCTCGGTTATTTCAATTACATCGCTGTGCGAGTATTTGTTGATAAAACGGTAGATCTTCTCCTTTAGTTCCGGCGTCGTGATGGTGCAGTCTTTCAGGCCAACATCCATTAATTGACTGATGTCGCTTCTCCGCTTTGGATATTTGAAGGTAAAGAACGATTCAACGAGCTTGCGCGCAAGGTTCGCCGTCAAGAATGCTTCGTCCCGGTTAAGAGTCGTATGCGCCCTGTATTCATAGAGCTTCTTGAAAATATAGTGGTACTCTGAACCGTAATTCTTCAGAGAGTCGTCGGCATCCACAAGTAGGGAGTGGCGGGGGGAGCCAGGCGGTGCATCCAAGCGATAAAAGAAGCAATTCTCGGCCTTGCCTTTGGCAACTCGGTTTCTATTGGTTCCCGTGAACCAGTCTCTCACTAGCTTGAAGTACGTGAAGTTGTGGGTCAGTACAAAAAGTTGTTTGGCTTCAGCGCATTGAGTTCTCAGGAACGAATAGGCATGAAACAAGTGATTTGAATCAAAGCTTGAAACCGGGTCATCAACGACGACAATTGTGTCCTTAATGTTGTTTCCGTTTTCTTTGAGCTTTGTGATGAAGTAGACAAATGCAATCGCGGTCTTCTCACCTTCGCTCAAATTCCCATCATGCTCACCCACACCGTTTCTGATGATCTCATAGCCTTTCTTCTTCTGATTAAAGCTCAGGCAAAGCTCAGATCGGCCGATGAAGCGATGCAAGATGTCATTGAACTCCTTCGCCCCAACTGTTTCATTTGAGAGCAGCGCCTCTATGGCTCCCACCTCTTGACCAAGTTTTTCAATTTCCTTGTAGTCAGTCTTTGCTTCTGACTCAAGATCATTGCATTTCTTCTCACTTCCCGCATAGTCAAATTCTTGCACCTCAGCCGCCGCAAAGTGGAGCTCCAGTGCCACCTTGCTTTTTGAGGTCTCGAATTTGAAGTTTGAAGTCTTATTGTTGTGCTTTCCGACGAGCGCAGCAATCGACTTCAGGATCTCATTGAAATTCGTGACATCGTCTTCAACCACATCTGCGATCTGAATATCTGTCTTTCCGGGGTCTGTAATTTTAGCTTTCAGCGCTTCCCGCCATCCTTCCATTTGCTGGTCGATTTTCTCAGCAGCCGATGCGTATTCCTTCTGGAGCTTCTCCGCCTCGGCAGATAGTTCTTTATAGAACTCGGCCGCTGCGGGCAACTGATTGGCTGGAGCGCCTTGAGACTCAATCCAAGTTGCGGCGTTCTGAAGCCGGTTTTGGAACTCTGTGAACTCTTTACTGAAGTGGGCAGCAAGTGCCTCGGCACGAAGTTGGGTGAGCGGAGAGCCGCAGAACTCGCAGGATTGCGAGTCATGGTTTTTATGGATTTCCAAGCCGGTTTGAACCCAGTCGCGGATATCCGGGTTATCAGTCAGTCGCTGGACAGCTTGATTGACCGCTGTAGTCCCAATCAAGTCTCTGATGCGGCCCGCCGCCTTCTTAAAGTAATCCGGCTCAATGGCCGTTGAGGAGAAATTGATGCTTGGAAGCTGATCTGGCTTGGCGGCATTCGTAAGGTCGATAACCTTCTCATCTGGAAGAACCGACTCAACCTTGACAATAGCCTCGCCGTTATTCTGAATGAAATTGGCGAGCTTACGGCGGTCGTAATTCAAGTAGTAGCTGTCGCTCGTATCAATCGCCTGAAGTCCTAGCTTCATTTTCTTGGCAGCATTGGTCAGAAATTTCTCCAATGCCTCACGCTGCTTTTTGATATCGCTTTGCTTATCGTCGTGAGCCTTCTTTTTCGACTGAAGCTCGCCTTTTAGCTTCTCCAGCTTCTGCAACTCATCAATCTTCTCTTTTGCAATGAGAAGGATGCTTTTTACAGACTTATCCCAATCAATATTCTCGTGCACGAAGCGTTGATTAAAAACGTGAATATTCAGTTGGGATGAAGGGAGAGTCGCCTCCGTAATCGTTGAGCCGTCCTCCAAAACGACTGAAAACTGGCCCGCACTGAAGCGAGGAACCATCGAACGAAGCTCAAAGCAAGAGAATAGATTCGATAGGGTTGACTTGCCTGTTCCATTCCAGCCATAGACCAGGTTGTACCGGCCGAACTTCTGGATCTTCGTCCCATTGAAATCATTGAAGATACCGAACTGCTTGAGACGGTTAATGCAGACGATCATTCTTGGGACCTCCTTGTTCTGCCTTGGCAACATTTGCTTGCAAAACAAATGGTAAACGAAGAGTCCCATTGCGTCTCCGCTTCGCGGATCGCGCTGCTCCAGGTTCGCTAGTCGCTCATCCTTGGCGCGACTGGCTTCGCCAGCCTTCCGCATCACTGACGCCTTCGGCCCGGCTTCCAGCTTCGGGCCTGCGCGCTCCGCTTGCCGTGCGGTTCGGCACACAGGGAGGGCCGTTGCCATGTCCAGCCGTCTTCCCTGACTTCATCACCTTGTCCGCGACTGTAGCCCGCGGCCGTGTGCCGTCAAGGCGCGCAGGGCCGTGTCCTCGGCTGCGCCTGCGGGCCGCACCAACCCTGCGCTTGTCTCCTTGACGGCACCCGTCCGCGCGCTCCTGACCGTCGCGGGCGATGAACTCAGGAAAGACGGTGGCAACAGGGCCAACCGGGTTCGTCGTGCCGACCGCACCGAACAGCCGAAAGGCTGGGCTCCGAATCTAGGAATCCGGTGTGCGGTTTTCTTCAACAGCCTTTTCTTGTCAGGAGAAAGACCATGCAACTCGCATCCCGCTTCGCTTCCCGTTCCCCGGTGCTGCGTTCGGAACGTCCCTTGTCCGACGACCAAATCCGCGCCGTGGCCCCGTCTATCTTCGCGGAAGCCCCGCACGAAAGCCGCTCCGAGCGGTACAGCTACATCCCCACCGCGACCGTGCTGCAAGAACTGCGCGGGGAAGGCTTTGAGCCTTTCATGGTGACGCAAACCCGCGTGCGCCACGACGACCGCCGCGACTACACCAAGCACATGATCCGGCTGCGCCACGCCAGCCAGATCAACGGCCGCGAGGCCAACGAAATCATCCTGCTGAACTCCCATGACGGCACCAGCAGCTATCAGATGCTGGCCGGGATGTTCCGCTTCGTTTGCAGCAATGGCCTTGTCTGCGGCGACACCGTGGCCGACGTGCGCGTGCCGCACAAGGGCGACGTGGCGGCGCAGGTGATCGAAGGCGCTTACGAAGTCCTGCACGGCTTCGACCGAGCGCAGGAATCCCGCGATGCCATGCGCGCCATCACGCTCGACGCCGGGGAATCGGAAGTGTTCGCCCGCGCTGCGCTGGCGTTGAAGTACGACGAGGCCACGCCCGCGCCCATCACGGAATCGCAAATCCTGATGCCGCGCCGCCATGACGACGACCGCCGCGACCTGTGGAGCGTGTTCAACCGCACGCAGGAGAACTTGACCAAAGGCGGCCTGTCCGCCCGCGCCGCGAATGGCCGCCGCCAGACCACCCGGCCCGTGCAGGGCATCGACCAAAGCGTGCGCCTGAACCGCGCCCTGTGGCTGCTGGCCGATGGCCTGCGCCAGTTGAAAGCCTGAATCCCCACGCGGCAGGGGCAGGCAGCAGCCCTTGCCGCTTCTCTCGCTGCTGCATCCCAACCGCTAGGAGAAATCACCATGAACGCCGTACTCAAAACCGAAACCGTCGCCATCGAAGCCGCCGCACCGCTGGAAGTGGCCGACCCGACCAAGAACCTGATCTTGGTTCCCCTCTCGCAGTTGCTCCCGCGCCGTTCCAAGCGCAACGTGCGGACGACCCCGCGCCAGTCCATCCCCGAACTGGCCGCGAGCATTGCCCGCATCGGCCTGCTGCAAAACCTGATCGTCATCCTTTCCGCCGATGGCGAGGCTTACGAGGTGGTGGCAGGCGACCGCCGCCTGACCGCCTTGAAGCTGCTGGCGAAGAAGAAGCGCATCCCCGCCGACTACGAAGTGCCGTGCCTGCTGGTGGCCGATGCGTCCGCCCGCACCGTCAGCCTTGCGGAGAACGTGCAGCGCGAGAACATGCACCCCGCCGACCAGTTCGCAGCCTTCGCCGCACTGGTCAAGGAAGGCCGGCCCGTCGAAGACATTGCCGCCGACTTCGGCGTGTCCCCGCTGGTGGTGCAGCGCCGCTTGAAGCTGGCGAATGTCTCGCCGCGCCTGATGGCCGACTACCGGGCCGGTGGCGTGACGCTGGAACAGTTGATGGCCTTGACCATCACCGACGACCACGCCGCGCAGGAGGCCGCGTTCTATGGTGCGCCGGAATGGCAGCGCAGCCCGTCCAAGCTGCGCGAGCGCCTGACCGAGCGCGAAATCGACGCCACGCACGCGCTGGTGCGCTTCGTCGGGCTGGACACCTACCGGCAGGCAGGCGGCGGCATCCGCCGCGACCTGTTCGCAGAAGGCGATGCCGGAACCTACCTCACCGATACCGCAGTGCTGGAAACGCTGGTGCGCGACAAGCTGGCAACGCTGGCCGAGGACGTGCGCGCCGAGGGATGGGCATGGGTGGAGGCCGTGCCGCATCTGGCCTACGAGGAACGGCAGGCGTTCCAGAACGCCCCGCGCCACCGCCGCGAGCCGACCACCCGCGAGGCCCGCCGCATCGCCTCGCTGGAAACCCGCCTCGAAAAGATCGACGCCGAACTGGAAGACGCCTGCGACGCCGAGGACGAGGCCAAGGCCGAGAAGCTGGAACAGCGGCGCGATCAGGTAGTCGGGGAACTGCAAGACGCGGAGGACGCCTTACAAGGCTATGCCCCCGAGGTGCGCGAGGTGGCCGGTGCCATCGTCACCATTGACCGCAACGGCGAGGCCGTCATTCATCGCGGCCTGCTGCGCGAAGCCGAGGCCAAGGCGCTGCGCACGCTGGAAAAGCTGCGGCGCGGTTTCGGCAGTGCCGAAGGCGAAGCCGCCAACGACGAGCACGAGGACGCCGACGACGCGCCCAAGGCCGCGAGCCTGTCCGACCGGCTGGCGCAGCGGTTGAGCGCCCACCGCACGGCGGCGCTGCAAATCGAAGTCGCCCGGCATCCGCATGTTGCGCTGGCCGCGCTGGTGCATGGCATGGTGCAGACCGTCTTGCAGGAAAGCCGCTACGGCCTCAGCCGTGATTCTCTGCCGCTGGGCGTGGGCCTGAAACTGCAAGACCGGCTGGAAGGCATGGCCCCGGACTGGCCGGAATCGCCTGCCGCCGTGGCGCTGCGCGAACTGCAACAGGTGGCGGGCGAAGCCTTGCCGGAGGACAGCGCCGAACTGTTCGCCGCGCTGCTGGCGAAGTCGCAAGACGAGTTGGTGCGACTGCTCGCCGTGTGCGTGGCTTCCACGGTGGACGTGGTGACGCCTCGCGCCACGCCGCACCAGCCCGGCGAAGAACTGGCGCAGGCCGTGGGCCTCGACATGGCCGCATGGTGGAAGCCGACCGCAGAAGGCTACTTCAAGCACGTTTCCAAGGCCGTGATTCTGGATGCCGTGGGCGCGTTTGCACCGGAATCCGTCACCCGGCTGGCGAAGCTCAAGAAGGCCGACATTGCCAGCGAAGCGGAGCGGCTGGCCGATGGCACGGGCTGGATGCCCGCCATCTTCAAGGCGGAAGGCCCGCAGCAGGCAGTGCAGGAAAGCGCGCAGGAGGCAGGCGCGGAGCAGGACGCCCCGGAGGATGCCGAAGCAATGGCGGATGAACCCGCCGAGGCACTGGCCGCTTGACCCGTGCCGAAGGCAAGCGCCCCGGCCCTGAACTGACCCCAAGAAGTTGGATAGCCATCCAACTTCTTGGGGTCAGTTCACCTCGACCGGGGCGCTTCGCTCCAAGGAGAAGCCCCCATGACCCGCACCACCACCAACCGCCCGCGCATGGCGGCGATCTACGCCCCCGGCACGGTACGCGCGCGCCGCTGGCACGGCGCAGACGATGTGCGCGGCTACCGTCCGCCATCGGGCTGGACGGCCCGCGCCGACCTCACCGAAATTCACCCCATCACGGGCCGCGCCTTGCCGCGTGCCGCGTGGTGGATCATCGAGACGAAGGAATAACCACGATCAGCACCGCGCCCAGGCCGTTCCGCCCTTGGCGCGGTGAACTCAAAAATCCGGGCGCGGCGGTGGCCGCGCCCGGTGTCGAAGGCGAACAGCCGGAACACCACGCCGCCGCCTTCGCTTGTGCTCAGGCGGCGGCGTTGAAGGCATCGCAATACCGCGCGATGCCTTCTTTCATTGCCCCCATGAATGACGAGAGCAATTAAAGTGAAGTGATATTGGGGGCAATATCTAATGAGCAAAGAACATCGTCCGCATGGCAAGGCTCCTACCGCATGGGAAGCCGACATTCTCAAAATCCGAGCCTTTGAGATGGTGCTGATCCTTTTCTACATGGAAGATTTGCGGCGCTTCATCATGGGTTCCATCGAGGCGACCGACAAACTGCATGGGCTGAATCGGCTGAGTGATGGCAAACCCAAGACCAGGGAAGGCAAGAAGCTGGAGCTGGCCCGCGCCGTGCTGGTTTCCGAAGGGGTCATTGACCAGGCGGAGAGCGATGAACTCAAGGAATTGGTGGACTACCGCAACATCATTGGGCACACGATCCATGACCTGACCGTGGATGTGGGCGCCTATTCTGATCTGACCAGACAGCGAGACTCCAAGACCTTCAAGCCGATGCCTTTGTATGACTACACGGCCGCCAAACGAGCCAAAGCGCTGCGGCAGAAGGTGAGCAAAGGCATGATGAAGAAGTTCATGATGATGGCGTCGCTCGACTTCCTGGCCTTTGAAGCGGCGGAGAAGACCTACGTTGCGGAGATCGAGCGGCTGAAGAAGCGGGTCAACCAGGGCATCGTGAAGGCCAACAAGGTGATTGCGGAAACGAACCGCATCATGAAGGCCATCCCGGAGTCGGTCATGGAATCGGCCCAGCCCGGCCACCCGAGGAACATCAAGGAAAACGGTGCCCTGAGCAAGCGTGGAGCGGATTGCGTTTTCCAGCTCTTTGAAGCCCATGCAACCCCGTTGGCTGCGGCTTACCTGATGAGGATTTCGCTTCGTTCGGCCACGCATTGGTTTGCCAAGTGGAAGGCCAGCAAGGCATAGCGCTTTCCGTCTGCACTGTTCGGTTGAATACCTTGGGCGTGTCGGCGCAATGCGCCGCCGGGCTTTCGGGCTGTGCCCCGTGCCGACTTCGCCGTCACGGCCATTCGGCTTCAATCCACTCACGCCTTCGCGCCTGCGGCGCTGCGCGCTTCGCTTGCCTCCAGGGGAAAGCCCTGCAGGCTATCCCCGCCGCGCACAGCTTGGCGCCCCTCGATGCCTCCGAACCGGCGATGCCGGATCGGCCCGGCCAGCGCCCTGCCGCAGTGGGCAGGGCTGGGACGGGTACGCCGGGGCTTGCTGCGGCAGGTTGTGCGAATGCGTGCCGTCCTCAACGCTGACGGTTCTCGCCCATCACGTCACGAAGGACGGTTCACGGACATCCCGCCCGGCATCGCTATGGAGCTTCCACGCCACGCCTCAAGACTGGCGTCGCAAGGTGCGGCAGGGGCGTTCTCGCCCGTCGTTGGGGTGTTGACCTGGCCCGTGTCCGGGAGCGAGCCGGTGCAGCCTTCGTGCGGGGATGCCGAGTCGGCCCTGTCTCCTTTCGGAGCGGTTCGGCCCAAGGCGTCCTTGTGTTGTTGTGAATCCTGGCGGTGGCGCGGCTGCGCCTCGGGCTTCATGGCTGCAACCGTCCGGCGAAAACAATTTCCCCTCTGCTGCGCAGATTCCTCGCGGGCCAAATTGTCTTCGCCTCCCGGCTCTCCACTGCGTTGCGCCCGCAAGCGGTGCAGCCAGCCCGTCCCCCGCCGGCCGGATCACAACAAGGACGCGATGGGCGCGAACCTTGTTCCACCAAAAGGAGATCCATCATGGCCAACATCGGCACCTTCACCGCAGACAAAGACGGCTTCACCGGCACGCTCCGCACCTTGACGCTCAATGTCAAGGTCAAGCTGGTGCCCAACGACAAGGGTGACAACGAGAAGGCCCCTGACTTCCGCCTGCAGGCCGCCAGCCACGACATCGGCGCGGCGTGGAAGAAGACCAGCGAAGCCGGGCGGGAGTACATCTCCGTGACCCTTGACGATCCTTCGTTCCCGGCCACGGTCTACGCCCGCCTGATCGAAGGCGAGGACGGCTCGCACGACCTGATCTGGTCGCGCAGCAAGCCCCAGGCGGCCTGACGGCCCCCAACGCCCCGCCCACTGCGGCGGGGCGCTGTGCTGCTGTTCGCAGCACATCACCGCGTCACGCGCGCGGCTTCGCCGCGTTGCGTTCCTTCAACATCGCCTCCAGCTGCTGGCGCACCTGCGCCAGCAGCTGGAGGCCTTGCGCGGGCTATTGCCCGCGTAGGCCAGATGGCTGTAGAGCCGTTCAATACGGTACGCCGTCCAGTCGCCCCATCTTGCCGCCGAGGAAATCGCGTTTCGCCTGCACGATGCGTTCCGGCGTGTCCATCACGAAGGGGCCGTCGAAAATGAGTTCGCCCTCGACCGGAGCGCCGCCGAGCACGGCGACGCTGGCCGACTGCCCCTCCGCGGCCTGCACGACGGCCTGCGTGCCTGGCCCGAACAGCGCCAGCGTGCCCGGCCCCAGCGCTTCGCCGTCCGGCCCTTCGATAGCGCCCTCTAGCACGTAGCAGCCCAGTTCTTCGGCCTGCACGTCCAGCGCGATCCGGGCACCGGGGTCCAGCAGGGCGTGCGCGAACACCGTCGGCGTGGCGTTCTTCATCGGCCCGGTCACGCCGTCCACCGTGCCCGCGATGACGCGGACGCTGGCGCCCGGCAGGCGGATCTCCGGGATGTCGGCGGCGCGGAACGAGGCGTAGTCCGGCTCGGCGAACTTCATGGCCGGCGGCAGGCTGGTCCACAGTTGCAGGCCATGGCGCCCGCCGATCGGCTGTTCCGCATGCAGCATGCCGCGCCCGGCACGAATCCACTGCGCGTCGCCGGGGCCGAGACGGTCGCGGAAGCCCGCGCTGTCGCGGTGCTCCACGCCGCCATCGAGCAGGTAGCTGATCACCTCGATGCCGGCATGCGGGTGCGGCTTGTCGCCGATGCCGCGCTGACTGTGGTGGCGATAGTGATCCAGGAACACGAAGGGGCCGAGCGAAGGCCGCCGCTCCACGGGCAGCGCGCGACGCAGCAGCATGTCGCCATCGTCGATGACGCGATCCTCGGGCAATGCCGTTTCGATTGGCCGCTGGCTCATATGAATACCCCTGAATAAAGCTTGTCCATGAGAATATCCCGAAACGAAGCCGGGATGCCGGTCGTCATCCACGCTCGATGACGTGCCTATGCAGGGCCGTCGGGTCGGCGCATAGTCGTCCAGCGACGAGTATTCTGATACCTGAAGGAAAAGACATGAACAAGCCCAGCCGGCCCATCACCTCCCTGGTGGAACTGATGTCAGCGCTTGCCGCACCGGAGCCTGGCCCCCTGGAGTTGCAGACCTCGGTGGCCTGCCCCCATTCGATCACGCTGCCGCCCGGATGCTCGCTGACGGGGGCGGACAAGAGCCGCTGCATCCTCAGCTTCGGCAATGGCGACGGCATCGGCCTGACCGCCAACAACCGCGTCTCCAACCTCACGGTCATCGCGCCGGCCAGCGCCCGCGCGATCTACACCCAGGCGGGCTTGGCTGACATGGGCACGATCACGCTTTCCGACCTCGTGGTGACGGGTCAGGTCTCGATCATCATCCGCTCGGGCACGAAGAAGCTGAACGTCTCGGTGGACGGGCTGCACGTCGCGGCCTGCGACGCCCGCCGCTACAGCGAGCAGCCGCAGAAGTACGGCGTCAACGTGTACCAGGGCGCCTTGACGGTCTACAACTTCAACGGCGACGCGGATTCGCTGATGCGCGCCAGCCTGAAGAACGTCTCGGTGGGCGCGCCGCACGCGCCGGTGCTGGGCTCGGGCGTCTTCGCCAGCGGCTTCGGCGATGTGGGTGGGCAGGTGGAACTCGACATCCTCACCACCGGCGCAGTCCACTCCACCGGCATGCTGCCCTACGGCACCGCCGACATGATCACGGGTGGCGTGTTCGTCGTGTACGGCATCCACGCCAAGCGCGTCGAGCATTTCGGCGAGATGGTCACCTACGGGGTCAACGACATGGTGCTGGACACCTGGGGCACGGTGGATGAGTGGATCGCGCACGCGCCGGTCACCTCGTATGGGCCGAGCGGCATCGGCTTCGTGAACTTCGGCACCGTGGGCGATTTTCTGGCAGAGGCTGCCATCACCACTTATGGCTTGGGCGCGCGTGGCTTCAACCAGTACGACGGCACCGTGCGCAACATCCGCTTCAAGTCGATCGAGACCTTTGGCGACGGCTCCATCGGCATCCAGGTCAGCAAGCCGGTGGGCACGATCACGGTGGATGAAGGTGTCACGACCCACGGCTCGGTCGGCAACACGTTGGTCAAGGGCGTGATCATGCAACTGCCCGCGGAGGCGTTCAGCGTGAAGCCCGGCGGCGTGGTCGATAAGCTCATCGTCGGCGGCGACCTCGTGACGCATGGTGCCAAGGTCAATACCTATGCCGTCGAAGGCGGCAAGGTGCTCGCGCTGGACATCAAGGGCAAGGTGTTGGCGAACGGCGAAGGCTCCAATGCCGTGCTGGTCGCCGACAAGGGTTCGACGCCGCTGACCAACGTGCGGGCATCTGCCAAGGCCGGCAAGGCCCTGCAACAAAGCGACGGCGAAATCACCGATCAAACGGGTTTCGTGGACGCATGACCGTCATTGGGCCGCGTTACCCGTCAATGCCGCCTCTACAAACACAAGTGGAAAGTTCGCCTATAAAAGCCCTGTTCAACGCTTCTTCTGAGGGTTTTCTACAGCGCTTTGCGCGATGAGTTCCAGTTCCTGGCGCACCTGCGCCAGCAGTTCGTTGGCCTTGTGCGGGCTGTCGCCCGCGTAGGCCAGCGTCAGCAGCGTGAGCGGATGGATCTCCATCACCGCGCACAGCTCGGCCAGCTTGTTCAAGGTCGGGCTTTTGAGGTCGCGTTCAAGGGTGCTCATATAGGTGCGGCTGGACACGTCAGAGAAGGCTTCCTGGCTCAAGCCACGCGCCTTTCTAACGGTCTTCAACGCCTTCGCCAATGAGTTCCCAGCCGCCACCTATGGTTTCCCTTCAAAAACCAAGATGACATCCCATTGCGTCCTATAGGGCTACAATCTATAGTGTTCATTTGGTGTTCTGCGTTTTTCTGCCTTTACGGAAGTCCGCATCGGCGGGTTTCAGCAAAGCCACGCAAGCGCATCCGTGCTTGCGCACGAAGGCGTAAATCCGGTTTGGCGGTTCTGCGCTTGGGCGTGAAACCGTATCCGTGCATCATTGGATTTGTGGGATTGCCGACCATGCCCCAGCCACTCGCCACCGCCTCGGAGCGCGCGAAACTGCTCGCCAACGGCGAGGCCCGCGCCGCTGGCCGGGCCATCGACCCGGTGCCCGTGGTGCGGCTGTTCACACCGGACGCGCATGTGACTTGGCTGCTGGCCGCGCTTGATCCCGCCGATGGCGACACCGCCTGGGGACTCATCGACTTGGGAATCGGGATGCCCGCTCAGGGCACCGTCAAGCTGTCCGAGCTGGCCAGCATCGTCGGGCCGCGCCAGCAGCCCGTGATGCGCGACCTCTATTTCCGCCCCACGTGCACGCTGTCGGAATACACCCGGCTGGCCGAGCGAGACGGAGCGATCCCGGACTGAATACGACCTACTGTGACTTTTTTAGTCTGGTGTCATACCGGGTAAGTCTCAATCGAGATTCTTGCGGCGTAGCCGCACCAGTCTGATCCAAATAGACATGATCCGTGGCGCTGGCTGCCGCAGGCTGGCTTGTGCAGTAGCCCCGGTCGGGGCGCTGCCGCCGCAGCATTGAGACGAATACCGCAACACATCGGAGCCAATCGGTCTTGACAGCACCATCCGCCTTTTTTACCCATGACTTCCGACGAGGGCGATGTAGCGCGTAGTTCTTCCGTGGCGGCGAGTCCTGTTCGCAGGAGGAGGCGTCATGGTCAATCCTCATCACCTCGCGCATTGGTATCCCACTGCCGCATACCTGTATGTCTTTTGGCTGGATGCGCTCGCGCTCGCTTGGGAGTACCTGCGCAGGCATCCCGACTACCGGCTCGACTGGCTGCGCCGTCATCGCCGGCCTGAAGCAGCGCATCGCTGGGGCTTGCGCCTGCTGGAAGATCCGATGCTGGATGCGCGTGACGCCCATCCAGCCTGGCTGCCTGGTCATGCCGCCGTGGTGCAGCTCTACCCCGACGCTGATCCGCCGCAGGATGCCACCGCCTTCGCGTTCTGGCGCATCCCCGGCCACAAGCAACTGTTCCACGACGGCAAGAAGCTGGCGCTGATCGCGCGCAGCCCAGGCCATTGCCTGCGCTTTGCGCTGGCGCCCGGCCTGGAAGACGGCATGGCCGTGGCCTATGCCCAACGGAACGGCACTGCCGCGCCTGTGCGCGGTCATGCACGCGGCGCGACCTTCGCTGCCATCACGCCCAGGCCAACACCTTCCGCGCTGCTGGAACTGCACACCTTGCAGGCGCTTGACGCGACCCTCGCGGGCGCGTCCTTGCGCGATGTGGGCGAAGGACTGTTCGGTGCCGACGCTGTGGCCGATTGGTATAGCGACGGCGGCCTGCGCTCGAAGGTGCGCCGCCTGGCGCGGCGCGGCGATGCGCTGATGCGCGGCGGCTACCGCCGCTTAGCACAGCTTCCACCACTTGAGAAGGGTCGTTTTGATGGCGACGCAAAACGACCCTGAGCACGCGGGCCGCGTTTTCTGAGACTGCCTCCATCCGGTTGCGCTGTGTGGCCGGAGCTTTCAAAGCTATGGAGGTTCACACCATGCGTCCCGCTCCCTTGCGGCCTGCCGCCACTGTCTCGACCGCTGCCGCGCAGCCCCAACGCTATCTCACCAACGACGAAGCCGCCGAGTACCTGCGCCTGTCGCCGCGCACGCTGGAAAAGCAGCGCGTGATCGGCGGCGGCCCGCGCTTTCGCAAGTTCGGCCGGCGCGTCATGTACGCCGTGGCCGACCTCGATGCCTGGGCCGCCGACCGCAGTTTCGAGACGACCTCCGATCCCGAATACGCCGAGCACCACTCGGCCGACAGCCGTGCGCGCTGATCGGCGGCGCGCGGCAGGCCATCGCCATGTCCAGCACCGCGCTGCCGTCCCGGCAGCGGCCGTTGCAGGAGCGCGAACAGCTCGACCTGTTCCGCGCCTTGCCCGGCGACATGGCGCCGCGCGACAGCCAGGATTTGATGGCCTATCCGTTCTTCTCGCTCGGCAAGTCCAAGCGGGTCAAGCCCATCGACTTCCGTGCGGGCAACGTGACGATTCGCGTGGAAGGCACGCAGGAGCACGGCATCGCCACGATTTGGGATGCGGACGTGCTGATATGGGCGGCCTCGCAGATCGTGGAGGCGAAGGACGCGGGCCTGCGGCCGTCGCGGCTGATGCGTGCGACGCCCTACGAGATCCTGCGCTTCATCGGGCGCGGCAAGTCGTTGCGCGACTACCAGCGCCTCAAGGCCGCGCTGGATCGCCTGCAATCGACCACGGTGGCCACGTCCATCCGCGAGACGACCGGGCGGCGCCTGCACCGTTTCTCGTGGATCAACGAATGGAAGGAACTGGCCGATGCCCGCGGCACGCCACTGGGCATCGAGCTGATCCTGCCGGACTGGTTCTTTGCGGGCGTGCTCGACGCCGCCCTGGTGCTGACCATCGACCCGGCGTACTTCCGGCTCACTGGCGGCATCGAGCGGTGGCTGTACCGCCTGGTGCGCAAGCACGGCGGCAAGCAGGCATACGGCTGGCAGTTCGACTTTCGCTATCTGCACCAGAAGTCCGGCAGCACCGCGAAGCCCTACGACTTCGCCTGCGATCTGCGCGCGCTCGTCGCGCGGCAGTCGCTGCCCGGCTACGTCCTGGGCATCGAGCGGATGCCCGACAACGGCATGGAGCTGCTGACGTTCCGGCCCGTGCCGCAGACGGCACGGGGATAACTTCGGAAAAGCCTGTGAATGGTGTCGTGCTATCAGGCGTGCGGGGTATCGTGCTATCAGGCGTGGGACTATCGTGCTATCAGGCGTGCCGATCGTCCGCAAACCCGCGCCAGCATAGGGTTTGCGCAGCCTCTAACTTCCCTAACTTAATTTCTCTAACTTTTAGTAGAGAAACGCCGCTGCGGTGGACAACCACCATGCGGCCACAAGCGCAGCAGCAAAAGCCCGGCTTTCCAACACGGAGGGCCGCGCCATGATCGTCGCTCTGCTCAACCAGAAAGGCGGCGTGGGCAAGACCACGCTCGCCACGCACATCGCCGGCGAGCTGGCGATGCGCGGCCAGCACGTCGTCCTGCTGGACGCCGACCCGCAGGGTTCATCGCTGGACTGGACACAGCGCAGAAGCCAGCAAGGCTTGCCACGGCTGTTCAGCGCCGTGGGCCTTGCACGCGAAACGCTGCACCAAGAGGCGCCAGAACTCGCCAGGCGGGCCGATCACGTCATCATCGACGGCCCGCCACGCATCGCGGCACTGGCGCGCTCCGCGCTGCTGGCGGCCGAGCGCGTGCTGATCCCCGTGCAGCCCAGCCCTTACGACTTGTGGGCCAGCGCCGAGATGGTGGCCTTGATCCGGGAAGCCCAGGTGTTCCGGCCTGCGCTGCGCGCGGCCTTCGTCATCAACCGGCGCGTCAGTACCACCGTGATCGGACGCGAAGCACGCGGGGCGCTGGCCGAGCAGCCCCTTCCTGCGCTGCGCGCGGAAGTACGCCAGCGCATCGTGTTCGCCGACAGCGTGGCCGCCGGCCGGCTCGCCTGCGAAACGGCACCGGACAGCGCCGCTGCGCGCGAAATCACCGCACTGGTGGACGAACTGCTGCGGTGGCCGACATGACCGCGAAGCCGCCACCGAACAGCAAACGCACGGGCAAGCGTGTCGGCATCGGCGCACGTCCACCCGCGAATCCGCACGCCGAGGCGTGGATTCGCCAGGGCGACGCCGATGCGCTGGGCAAGGGCGACCTCTACACGGCCCGCCTGACCCTCGACATCACGCCCGCCATGCGGGCGCGCATCAAGGTGTCGGCCTTCACGCAAGGCGTGACCGTCGCCGACCTGCTGCGCGGCCTGCTGGAACGGGAGTTTCCAGAACACCGCAGGGAGAACACCCCATGACCGCATCCGCTTCGCCCTCCGCTGGCGCGGCCACGGCTGCGCTCGCAGCACCTTCCGGCCAGCCTGCCAGCGCGCCGCTGACGCGCGTGGCGCTGGCCTGCATCGAACCGCGCTTCAAGCTCTATTTGCGCTTCGGCGAACCCGCACGCACGCACCAGCTCGACCGCTGGCGGCGCTGCGCCGTGTTCCTGCCGGGCGCGGTATTCTGCCGCATGCGCTGGCAGGCGAACGACTACGGCACGATCCGCTGGCAGCTCATGGTGATGCAGGCTTGCACGCCGCTCGATGCGGCGCAGCGCATCCCCGGTGTACAGCCGGGCGCGCGCCTGCTGCTGCACGCAGAAGGCGAGAACCAGGTGCGTGCCGTGCTAGAGCGCATCGATGCCATTGAGGCTCTGGGCATCGCGCCTGTCGGCGCCTCGCCCGCGTACTGGCGCACGCTCGCCAACCGGCTCGCTGCGCGCCTGCCGCTGCCCGAATACACCACCGAGCGGCACGCCGCTTGGCTGACCGGGAGGGCGCTGCCATGACGCATCCGTCCGCCGTTGCCGGTGCAACCTACATCCCGCCGCGTCCTCGCTCGCGCTTGCGCGCTCGCATCGTGCTGGCTTTCCTGTCTGCCTGCGGCCTCGCGGCGCTCGCCTGGGCGTCCTTCGTGCAGCCAATGCCGCGCCTGGTCTACAACCCGTCCGACAGCGTGGCGGTCGGCTGGTATCGCGTCGATCCGCTGGGCGACGGCACCGGCCCGCTGCCACGTCCTTTGTCCGTGGGCAGCATCGTTCTGACCACGCTGCCGCTAGATGCCGCCGCGCTGGCCGCGCAGCGCGGCTACCTGCCGGCGCGCGTGCCGCTGCTCAAGCGTGTGGGCGCCGTCCCGCCGCAAACGGTGTGCGTGTTCGATGCGCTGGTCTGGATCGACGGCGTGCCGGTGGCCGCCGTCCTGCCCGCCGACCGGCTGGGCCGTCTGCTGCCTTCCTGGCGGCAGTGCCGCCAGCTTCGGCCTGGCGAACTGTTCCTCTTGAGCGTGACCAACCCGGCGTCGTTCGACAGCCGGTATTTCGGCCCGGTCAGCGCGTCCGCCGTGATCGGCATTGCGCATCCGGTCTGGCTGGAATCCCGCCCATGATGGCCGTCGATTCGCTGCACGTTGCCGTGCATCTCATCGTGCCATCGGGCGTGTCGTTCTGCTGTCCGTCGCCGTGTCGTCGCGCGTGCAGTGCGGGTGCATTCGCACCGCACATCGCGCTGATTCGCGCGTTCGCCGGCGCGCTGGCTGCTCGCGCAGCAGCGCCGCCGGGCCGCCGCTGCCCTGAGCGCCAGCGAAGGGCAAAGGCGGAAGGCAAGACAAAAGGGGGCGGCACCTGTCGGCCCGCAAAGCCAGTCTGCACGTGGGGGTGGCGCGGCACGGCGCGGCTTCGCCGCCGTGCCGCAGGGGGCGCGTGGCCCGCGCCAATGCAGGCATGTCCGCGTGCTTCGCACGACCGGACACGCCATAGCTTCACTGGGGAACGGCCATGACCAAGCGTCGTGATGACGATTTCCGTATCCGCCCCAGCGCCCCGAAAAACCGGGGCCAGGGTTTCATCGCCAAGGTGCTCAAGCAGGCAGGCAAGGCCAGCGGCGGCAAGTCGGCGGTGCACCGTCCTGGTGCTGCCAGCGGCACCGGCCAACGGCCCGGCTCGCGCCTGGGGCGCGGCCACACGGCGGCGCGCTTCGCCGGGGCGAAGCTCACGTCCCTATCCCGGCGCGTGACCATCAAAACCCTGCTGGTCAACCAGCAGAGGGCCAGCCCGCAGTCGCTCGCCAAGCACCTGCGCTACATCGAGCGCGATGGCGTGGGCCGCGATGGCGAGCCGGGCCAAGCCTACGGGCAGCAGACCGATGCTGCCGACCTCGACGCCTTCAAGGAACGCTGCGCCGACGACCGGCACCATTTCCGCTTCATCCTCTCGCCCGAGGATGGGGCCGAGTTGGAAGACCTGCGCACCTACTCCCGGCACCTGATGGGCCGCATGGAGGCAGACCTGGGCACGCGGCTGGATTGGGTGGCCGTCGATCACTGGAACACCGACAACCCGCACACACACATCGTCGTGCGCGGGCGTGACGACACCGGCAAAGACCTCATCATCGCCGGCGACTACATCGCCGATGGCTTCCGCCATCGCGCCGCCGAACTGGCGACCGAATGGCTGGGGCCGCGCACCGAGCTGGAGATCCAGCAGACCTTGCAGCGCGAGGTGGAGCAAGAGCGATGGACGAGCCTGGATCGCACGTTGCAGCGCGAGGCCGACGAGGATGGCCGGGTGCAGATCGAACGCGTTAACGAACCCCGGCTGCAACGCCAGCGCCTGCTGCTGATCGGTCGCCTGCAACGCTTGCAGCGCCTAGGCCTGGCCGACGAGATGCAGCCCGGCACCTGGGCCGTCCATGCCGACGCGGAAAAGACCCTGCGCGCCCTGGGCGAGCGTGGCGACATCATCCGCACCATGCAGCGGGCAATGCGCGGCGAGCCGCGCGAGCTGGCGGTATTCGAGCCGGGTGACGATGGCCGAACCATCCTCGGCCGCGTGGCTGCGAAGGGACTGGCCGACGAGCTGCGCGACCGGGGCTATCTGGTCATCGACGGGGTGGACGGCAAAGCCCACTACGTCGCGCTCAATGCCCACGACGAGCTGGCGAACTATCCGACTGGCGCCGTGGTGGAAGTGAAGGGATCGGCCGACGTGCGCGCAGCCGACAAGAACATCGCCGCGCTGGCGAGCGATGGCCTGTACCGCACCGACCACCACCTCGCCATCGCGCAGGGCCAGACCGTGCCGGGCCGCGATCCGCAGGAAGTCGTCGCCGCCCATGTCCGCCGGCTCGAAGCCCTGCGCAGAGCCGGCATCGTGGAGCGCGTGGCCGAAGGGCTGTGGAAGGTGCCGGACGACCTGTCCGAGCAGGGCCGACGCTACGATGCGCAGCGCCTGGGCGGCGTGGCCGTGGAGTTGAAATCGCACCTGCCCATCGAGCGGCAGACACGCATGATCGGGGCCACCTGGCTCGACCAGCAGTTGATCGGCGGCGGCTCGGGCCTGGGCGACCTGGGCTTTGGCGGCGAGGCCAAACAGGCGATGCAGCACCGCGCCGACTTCCTGGCCGAACAGGGGCTGGCAGAGCGGCGCGGGCAGCGCGTGATCCTGGCGCGCAACCTGCTGGGCACGTTGCGCAGCCGGGAATTGGCGCAAGCCGCTAAGGATATTGCCGCCGAAACAGGCCTGGAGCATCGTTCGGTGGCTGACGGTCAGCGAGTGGCCGGCATCTACCGGCGCTCCGTCATGCTCGCCAGCGGGCGCTACGCGATGCTCGATGACGGCATGGGATTCAGCTTGGTGCCGTGGAAGCCGTTGATAGAACAGCGGCTGGGACAGCAAATCGCTGCGACGGTACGCGGTGGCGGGGTGTCATGGGAGATTGGTCGGCAGCGTGGCCCCACTATCGGCTAGTGTCAATCAGTGTGCTCCGCCAGAACATTAGGCGGTACGCGACCGCTCGCTGGTGGTGATCGCTGCCCATGCGGCCCAAGGGCGGCGTCACTGTCGGCCTGCCTTTCCCATGCGCTAACGCTTGGTGTCACAGAGTAGGAGACCGGAGAACTGCTGGCCGATGTCGCCCTCTACAGCGGATGGGGTAACGCGCTTCAAGGAGCCGAGTTCGTGATCCGGTACTACCAAAGTCGCTGATCAGCATGAAGCGCGAGCGTGGGCAGTGCTGCGTGGAATGCAGCCATCAAATGCTCATCAGGCTCATGGTGGGATAGTCGGTATAGAACCGTTGCGTTCCACCATAGAAGCCTTCGCTTTGCGCTTCGTTCAAGGGCGCATCCGCCTTGATCCGCTCGATGAAATCCGGGTTCGCAAGTACCTTCTGGCCATAGGCTTCCAAATCGGCCAGGCCCGACTTCACATCCTCGCCGATCTGCTCGCGCGGACGCCCCGGCCGGTTCAGGATCAGGGGACCGCGCCAGAGCTTGCGCAGGTCGGCCATCAGCGTCTCGTTGCCCAGGTGCATCACATGCAGATAGGCCAAGCCCAGGGCATCGAGTTCGGCCACCAGGTGGCGGTACAGGTCGGAACTTTCGGGGCCTTCATCGATGCCCCACATCGTGGAGCCCGGTGAAAGGCGAATGCCTGTGCGATCCGCGCCGATTTCACTGGCAACTTCTTTCGCAACTTCAATGGCGAAGCGAGCGCGGTTCACGATGGAACCGCCGTACTCATCGGTGCGTGCATTGGCGCTGGGTGCCAGGAACTGATGAATCAGGTAGGCGTTTGCGCCGTGGATCTCGACGCCATCCGCGCCGGCCTCGATGGCGCAGCGGGCCGCGTGGCGGAAATCCTGGACAGTCTGCCTGACCTCTTCGGCGGCCAAGGCACGCGGCACGGGGATGTCCTGCATCCCGGTCGGCGTGAAGATCTGCGTGCCCGGTGAGATGGCCGAGGGTGCGACACCCTGGCGATGATGAGGCGTGTTGTCGGGATGGGACATCCGACCCACGTGCATGAGCTGAATGAAGATGCGCCCGCCACTGTGATGCACTGCTTCAGTGGTCTTCTTCCAGCCCGCTATGTGCGCATCGGTGTAGATGCCAGGGGTGGCGAGGTAGCCCTGGCCGTCGTCGGAGGGCTGAGTGCCTTCGGTCACGATCAGGCCAACACTGGCGCGCTGCCCGTAGTACGTGGCGGCCAGTTCGCCAGGCGTGCCGTCGTACTGCGCGCGCGAGCGCGTCATCGGTGCCATGACGAATCGATTGGACAAGGTGTAGCGACCGATCTGTACCGGAGTAAAGAGTTCGTTCATTGGTTTTCTTCAATTCATATTGGTTTGATCAGGGCGTGGCAATGCCGGAGACAGCGGCTCCAGCCCGCGCCCATGGATTGGACGAAGCAGCCTGCCCGGGCTTATCGCTTTTTGGAACCAGTTGGCGCAGTCCAGCGCAGCGCATCAAGTACCAGCGAGAACGCATGGGAGGGTTGTCTGCGGCTGGGGTAGTACAGGTAATAGCCAGCGAACGGTGGACACCAGTCCTCCAGCACGCGCACCAATCGGCCCTGCTCGAGGTGGGGGGCAAACTCTTCTTCGGGCAGCGAGGCGATTCCCAATCCGGCCACCGCCGCATCCACCATGCTGGGTGAGGTGTTGAAGATGAGCTGTCCATCCACCCGCACGTTCAATGCTTGGCCGCGGCGCTCGAAGTCCCAGGTGTAGAGGCCGCCGGCCGTCTGCATGCGCATGTTGATGCAATTGTGCTTGAGCAGGTCGCGCGGCGTCTTGGGAATGGGATGCGTCTTGAAGTACGCAGGCGAAGCCGCGATCGCCATGCGCAACTGCGGCCCGATCGGTACCGCGATCATGTCCTTGTCGATGGTGTCGCCCATCCGCACGCCCGCATCGAAGCGGTCGGCAACGATGTCCCGGAATCCATAGTTGATGTCGAACTCGACCTTGATGTCGGGATACTCGAGCAGCAAGGGCGTGAGCTTGGGCAGCAACGTGGTGCGAAGAATGTGCTCGCCGCAGGTGATGCGCACCGTGCCAGCCGGCTTGTCCCGCATCTCCGTCAGTTCATCCAGTTCTGCGTCGATCTCATCGAATCGGTGCCCGATGGCCTTGAGCAGGCGCTCGCCGGCAGCCGTGGGCGACACGCTGCGCGTGGTGCGCGTGAGCAGTCGGATCTCCAGCCGCGCCTCCAGGCCGCTGATGGCCTGGCTGAGGGCCGACTGTGTGACGCCCAGCAGCGAGGCCGCGCGCGTGAAGCTGCCTTCCCGCGCCACGGTCACGAAGTACAGCAGATCGTTGAGGTTGCGTTTGACCATGGGAAGAAGTGTCCCATGGAGCATTAATTAGTGCAACTAATATGCCTTAGAAGAACAAATTAGCTAGTCAAGCTGACCTCCAAGCCCCAACATTCGAGAACCGAAGAAGTCGATACCGATGCCTTGGAGTGGCCAAGACGCCAATCCTCGCCGGTCTCGTGGCGCAACCGATGAAAGCGGAGAAATGAAGAATGGCCAATACCGACCGGAAATGCATCCATGGGAATGAAGTCGCATCGCGCAGCCGCCGGCGCGTGATCCTCGGAGCTGCCGCGCTGGCTGCGGCCTCGCTTTTGCCGGCCCTGCCGGCGTTCGCGCATCACGGGTGGCCCGGCTTCGACACCGACCGCCTCACCTACGTCGCGGGAACGGTCTCTTCGGAGGGCGTCTGGGGCAATCCACACTCGCTCTTCGACATTGCCGTGGACAGCAACCTGCCTGCCCGCACGCCCACGCTGACGATTCCGAAGGAGTTGCAACACCCCGAGGACAGTATCCGGGTCAATGCCGCCCCCTCGTACAAAGGCTCCCGCAAGGAACTGAAGATCATCATCGCGCCGCCGGCGTGGTCGGGCCGATGGGGTCTGGACCGCCCGCTGAAGATCGGTGAGCGTGTCCAGGCGGTCGGCTACATCAATCGGACAGACGACGGCCTGTTTCGGCCTGTGGTGTTCTGGTACGGGCCTGACGCAGTGCCTGTGAACCAGGTGCTGGGTAACACGCTCCCGGTACGAGCGCCGCTGCCGAAATAAGGCTTGCGCGACAGGCGCGGGCGGGTGACGCCGCCTGCGCCCTCGCACCCGCCGGAATGGAATGGTCTATGCCTGAATTGCTCAACTCTTTACTAAGGCTGTTGCAGGACTCCGCGCTCGGAGAGACGGTGCGCAACGCCGAATTCCTCTATCCCGTACTGGAGGCCAGCCACATCCTCGGGATCGCGCTCCTGGTCGGCCCGGCTTTCACCTTCGACCTCCGATTGCTGGGATTCGGACACCGTATCGTGCCGGTCACCACCGCCGCGCGCCATCTGCTGCCCGTCTCCCACATCGGCTTTGCCATCGTCATGATCACGGGCATCGCGCTACTCAGCTCGCAGGCCACCGTGGTCGCTGGCACCGGAGCTGCGCCGTGGAAGTTCGGCCTGTTGATCCTCGCCTGCGTCAACGTGCTGGTGTTCCACTGCGGCATCTACCGCCGCGTCAATGAGTGGACGGATGCCGCCGTGACCCCGATCGCCGCCCGCGCTGGGGCAAGCGTGTCACTGATCGCATGGACAGGCGTGATCTTCGCCGGCCGGCTCCTCGCCTACACATAACCTTCGGAGCGTCGGAATCAACTCCGAACCTCCATCTGCTGTTTGACCTTGACGGCAGCTACAGGCGACCGATTGATTAGCACAGCTACTATGCCTTAGAAGGTTTCATTAGCTAGTCAAGTTGACTTGTACGCGCCAATATTCAGGGCATGAAGAAGTCAATCCCAATGCCCCTGAATTGGCTGAGGCGCAAGACCCTGATCTTGCTGGCTGGCTCGGCCCTGGTACTCGCGGCATGCGGCGGCGGCGCTTCGGCAACTGGGTCGCCCGACAGCGACCCGCCCGCATCCACACAGGAGGCTGCCATGAAGATTCGCCTGACGGTCGATGGCCAGGTGGCCACCGCCACGCTGTACGACAACGCCACCGCGCGAGACTTTGCGGCGCTGTTGCCGCTGACCCTGACGCTGACCGACTACGCGCGCATTGAGCGCATTGCCGACCTCCCGCAAAGGCTCACCCGGGGTAGCGCGGAAAGCGCAGTTCCGGTGAAGGCAGGCGATCTCGCCTACTACGCGCCCTGGGGCAACCTGGCGATCTTCGTCGAGGACGGCTCAGGCAACTACACGGGCGACCTGATGCGCCTCGGCGCAGTGGAGATGGGGCTGCCCGCGCTGCAGCGCCCCGGGCCACTGCAGGTCACGATCGAGCGCCTGCTCGATTGACCGTCTCCCGAGTCCTAACCCTCATCGCAATCACTTCAACTTGAAAGGTATCGAACATGAGCACGCAGAACACCAATGATCATGGAATCGCAAACGAGTCCGTTGTGGCTGCCGATCGACGCGGCTTCCTGAAAGTGGCGGGCATCGCTGCGGCTGGTGCAGCCCTGCCCATCGGTGCCGCTTCGCTGGCAACACCCGCTGCGGCGCAAACCGCGCAACGCACCGGCACCGCCAGCGGCCAGACCTACACCATGGGCACGCGCAAGCTGGGTGGCCTCACGGTGTCGGAGCTGGGCTTCGGCTGCATGAGCAACAGCCCCGGCCACTACGGCCCGGGCGTGGACCGCGCGACGAGCATCCGCGTGATCCGCGACGCCTACGAGCGCGGCATCACCTTCTTCGACACCGCCGAGGTTTATGGCCCCTACGTCAACGAGGAACTCGTCGCCGAGGCTCTGGGCCCGGTACGCAACCACGTCGCCATCGCCACCAAGTTCGGCTTCAAGATCGACGGCACCAACGGCCTGGACAGCCGCCCCGAGCGCATCCGCCGCGTGGTCGAGGAATCGCTCAAGCGCCTGAAGACCGACCGCATCGACCTGTACTACCAGCACCGCGTCGATCTGACCGTGCCGATCGAGGACGTGGCCGGCACCATCAAGGACCTGATCCAGCAAGGCAAGGTGCTGCACTTCGGCCTGTCCGAGCCGAGCGCGGGCACCATCCGCCGCGCCCACGCCGTGCAGCCCGTGGCCGCGATCCAGACCGAGTACTCGATCATGGAGCGCAGCGTTGAGCGCAATGGCGTACTGCAGGCCTGCGAGGAGCTGGGCATCGGCTTCGTGCCATGGGGGCCGCTGGGTCAGGGCTTCCTGCCCGGCAAGCTGCCACTGAATGCGCAAGCCAACTTCGACGGCAAGACCGACCTACGCAAGACCTTCCCGCGCTTCAGCGCGGAGGTCATGAAGGCCAACCAACCGATCCTGGACTTCCTCAAGGCCTTCGGCGAGAAGAAGGGCGCCACGCGCGCGCAGATCGCCCTGGCCTGGCTGGCGGCGCAAAAGCCCTGGATCGTTTCCATCCCCGGCACGACCAATTTCGACCACTCGCGCGAGAACCTCAGCTCGATCAACGTCCACCTCACGCCGGAAGACCTGCGCGAGATCGAGGCGGGCATGGCGAAGATCACCGTCCACGGCGGCCGCATGGACGCCAAGCAGATGGACCAGATCGGCAAGGACTGAAACCAAGCAGGGCCGACCCAACCCTGCGCCGACCTCTCCGCCGTGCTCGCTGGACGAGCACGGCGTTTTCCATAGACATCAGGGCAGAGAACGAAGAACCCCATGACGAAGCAAATAGGCGAGGCCTCGATAGCCGCCTTTTCCACTCAGCGCGATACCGAAGCGCAACCGGCCAACTGGAGCGGCGTGTTCGCGATGTCGCTATGCGTCTTCGCGCTGATCGCCTCCGAGTTCATGCCCGTGAGCCTGCTGACGCCGATCGCGGCCGACCTCCACGTCACCGAAGGCATGGCAGGGCAAGGCATCGCGATCTCCGGCGCGTTCGCGGTGCTGACCAGCCTGTCGATCTCGTGGCTGGCCGGCAGCATGAACCGCAAGACGCTGCTGCTGGCGCTGACGGCATTGATGGCCGTCTCCGGCGCTGTCGTCGCGCTCGCGTCGAACTATGCGACCTACATGGTCGGCCGCGCGCTGATCGGCGTGGTGATCGGCGGCTTCTGGTCCATGTCGGCGGCAACGGCCATGCGGCTGGTGCCCGCCAACCAAGTGCCCAAGGCCCTGGCGATCTTCAACGGCGGCAACGCGCTGGCGACGGTGATCGCCGCGCCGCTGGGTGCCTGGCTTGGCTCGGTGATGGGCTGGCGTGGGGCCTTCTTCTGCCTCGTTCCGGTGGCCGCGATCGCCATGGCCTGGCAGTGGATCAGCCTGCCGGCCATGCAGGCCCAGGAACGCACGGCCGGCTCGGGCAACGTCTTCAAGGTGCTGGCGAACCGACCCGTGGCCCTGGGTATGGCGGCCTGCGGCGCCTTCTTCATGGGGCAGTTCGCCCTGTTCACCTACGTGCGCCCGTTCCTGGAGACCGTGACGCGCGTGAACGTGTCCACGCTCTCGCTGATTCTGCTGGTGATCGGCGTGGCCGGCTTCATCGGCACAGCGCTGATCGGCGCCATCCTCAAGCGCGGCCTGTACGGCACTCTGATCACGATTCCGGTCCTGATGGCGGTCATCGCCCTGGCGCTAATCCCCTCTGGGGCATGGGTTGCGGTGGTCGTGGTGCTGCTGGGTCTGTGGGGCCTGATGGCGACCTCGGCCCCGGTGGGCTGGTGGAGCTGGATCGCCGAAGCCATGCCGCATAACGCCGAGGCCGGCGGCGGCCTGATGGTGGCGGTGATCCAGATGGCCATCGCCCTGGGCTCTACCGTTGGCGGCCTGCTGTTCGATTCGACGGGCTACCGCAGCACCTTCGTGGCGAGTGCCGCCGTGCTGCTGTTCGCGGCCTTCCTCGCTTTCCTCACCTCGCGTTCGCAACGACGGCAAGCCGCCTGAGCCGCGCGTCACACCCGGAGACTCCCATGACCATGAGCCTCAGTACCCCTCGCAGCGGCCCCTGTCAGACGGCCATTGAACACCGCCCCGCGCGCGGCCTGGGGGCCATGCGTGTGCTGGGCCTGCTATGCGGCCTGTTCGTCCTCGGCGGATGCGACGCCGCCCAGCCGGGCGCTTCGGCCGCTCCTACCGCCGCCGCTGCGGCAACCACCCAACCGGAGGAATCTCGTATGTGGATGACCGTCGGCGAACGCCGCTTCGCCATCACCCTGGCCGACACCGAAGCGGCGCGCGCCTTTGCCGGCATGCTGCCGCTCACGATCGACATGCCCGACCTCAACAGCAACGAGAAGCACGCGCAGTTGCCCAGGGCGCTGCCGACGAGCGACAGCCGCCCCGGTGTGATCCGCAACGGCGATCTCATGCTGTATGGGTCCACCACCCTGGTCGTTTTCTACAAGACCTTCCCCTCGGCCTATTCGTACACACGCCTCGGCCGCGTGGATGCTCCCGATGGCCTGGCCCAGGCGCTCGGCAGCGGGAGTGCGCACATCACGTTCTCCAAGAACTGATCGGCGAAGCAATGCAGGCGCTCTCCATGCAAAAACCTTACGTCATCGTCCATACCCTGACGTCGCTCGACGGAAGAATCCACAACATCGAACTGCCCGAGTTCGATTCGGCGGCGCTTCAATACGAGCAACTGGCGCTGCACGCCGATCAGCAGGTCCTGAACATCCAGGGTTACCTGAACGGCCGCGTCTCGACCGACGACAACTTCACGCACTACCGCGAGCCGAATCTGAACGAGTCGGCGGACACCGTTCCCGCGGGCGACTTCGTGGCCGAGGCGCACGCGCCGATGTACTACGTGGCGCTCGACCCCGCTGGGCGCCTGGGCTGGCAAGAGAACCACGTCGATTACGGCGGTGTGCGCTCGCACGTGGTGTCGGTGCTCACCGAACAGGCGAGCAACGCCTACAAGGATCTGCTGCGGCGCCTGGGCATCTCCTACGTCATCGCCGGCAAGGACGCGCCGGACAACGCCCTGGCGCTGCACAAGCTGGCGACGCTCTTTGGCATGCAGCGCGTGATGATCGGCGGCGGCGGCGTGCTGAACTGGTCCTATATGCAGGACGGCCTGGTCGATGAAGTGAGTCTGCTGCTGGCGCCTGTCTCCGACGCCTCGCCCGATGCGCCAGGCCTGTTCACGGCCAAGGCGCCGCTGACCCGGATCGCACCGCGTTCGTTCACGCTGATCGACGTGAAGCCCTTGAGGGACAGCACAGTGTGGCTGCGCTACCGGGTGAACCCATGAAGAACGTGATTCTGATCGGTGCCCATGGCAGCACGTCAAAAGAGATCATTCCCCGTCTGCTCGAACAGGAGGACGTGAAGCTGACACTGCTCCTGCGCCGCGCCAGCCGCATGCGGGACATGCAGAGCGATCGCGTCAATGTCGTGGAAGGCGATGCCGCCAACCTCGCGGACCTGACGCGCGCGATCGGCGGGCAAGAGATCGTCATCAGCACCATGGGCGGCATGGACCTGGACGCCAAGACCGCGAACATCGTCCAAGCCATGAAGGAAGCCGGTGCGCGCCACCTGGTCGTCATCAGCGCCGGCGGCATCTATGACGAACTGCCCCCGGCCTTCAATGCCTGGGACAAGGGCGTGGTCGGCCAGTACCGCCCCATCAACCTGAAAGCAGCTGAAGTCGCCGAGCAGTCAGGCCTGACCTATACGGTTCTGCGTCCCGTGTGGCTGACCGACAAACCGACCGAGGAAATCCAGTTGACCCGCAAAG
This sequence comes from Variovorax terrae, assembly GCF_022809125.1. Lineage (NCBI taxonomy): Bacteria > Pseudomonadati > Pseudomonadota > Betaproteobacteria > Burkholderiales > Comamonadaceae > Variovorax > Variovorax terrae. The sequence continues at coordinate 656,114 of NZ_JALGBI010000003.1, forward strand.
GTGAGACCTTCAAGGGCACGGAGACCTCCCGCGCGAGCATCGGCCGCTTCGTGGCCGACCTCGTGAAAGACCCGCAGCGCTACGCCAACCAGAACTTGGGCATCAGCCAGCCCAACACTGACGGCGACAGGCCTGCCGCCTATCGTTGATTTCGCTGACCGACAACGCTTCGTTGCTGGTCGTAACTCACCAGGAGACATTCATGAAAGTTACCTACGATTTCAAGGGACAGGTCGCGCTGGTCACCGGCGCGGCATCCGGCATGGGCCTCGATACGGCGCGTGCATTCGCCAAGGCCGGAGCGGCCGTCACACTGGCAGACGTGAGCGAAGCGGCCTTGAAGAAAGCCGTGGATGAAATCACGGCCGCTGGCGGCAAGGCGATCGGCGTGGTGTGCGATGTATCCGACGAGGCTCAGATCGCGGCGATGGTGAAGCGCACGGTGGACGAGTTCGGCCGTCTGGATGCCGCGTTCAACAACGCAGGCATCCAGATTCCCGCTTCGGAGATCGCGGATCAGTCCATCGAGGACTACGACCGCATCAGCGCCATCAACCAGCGCGGCGTGTGGGCCTGCATGAAGCACGAACTGGCACAGATGCGCCAGCAAGGCAGCGGCGCGATCGTCAACTGCTCGTCCATCGGCGGCCTCACCGGCCGGGCACTGATCGCCGCCTACCACGGCACCAAGCATGGCGTGATCGGGTTGACCCGCAGCGCGGCGCTCGAATACGCCACGCGCGGCGTGCGCGTCAATGCCGTGTGCCCCGGCACGATCGATACGCCGATGGTCTCGTCCATGCTGGACAAGGGGATGCTGGCGATGGACGACCTGCTGCGCGACCTGCCGATGAAGCGCCTGGGGCGTGGTGAGGAAATCGCCGACGCGGTGCTCTGGCTATGCAGTTCGGGCTCGACCTTCGTGACCGGCCAGGCCCTGGCCGTGGACGGCGGCTTCACCGTGTACTGAATCTCATCCCGGCAGGTGCTGCCGGCCACCTAGACAAAGAGAAAGGTATCACAACATGATCAAAGACAAAGTCGTCATCATCACCGGTGCGTCGTCGGGCATCGGCGAGGCCACGGCCAAACTACTTGCGAGCAAAGGCGCCAAGGTCGTGCTCGGCGCGCGGCGGGCTGACAACCTGAAGCGGATCACCGACGAGATCAAGCAGCACGGCGGCCAGGCCGTGTACCAGGAACTGGACGTCACCCAGCAGTCCGAGAACGACGCCATCGTCAAGCTGGCCAAGGACAGCTTTGGCCGCGTGGACGCCATCTTCCTCAACGCCGGCCTGATGCCGAACTCGCCGCTGTCCGCGCTCAAGACCGCCGAGTGGCACCAGATGGTCGATGTCAACGTCAAGGGCGTGCTCAACGGCGTGGCCGCCGTGCTGCCCGAGTTCCTGGTGCAGAAGTCCGGTCACGTCATCGCCACCTCGTCGGTCGCCGGGCTCAAGGCCTATCCGGGCGGCGCGGTCTATGGCGGCACGAAGTGGTTCGTGCGCGACTTCATGGAAGTCCTGCGCATGGAGTCGGCCATGGAGGGCTCCAACATCCGCACCGCGACGATCTACCCGGCGGCCATCAATACCGAGTTGCTGAAGACGTTCACCGATAAGGCGTCGCTTGAGCAGATGCAGGGCGTCTACGACACCTACGGCATCTCCCCGGACCGGATCGCCAACGTCGTGGCCTTCGCAATCGACCAGCCCGAGGACACGACGATCAACGAGTTCACCGTCGGCCCCGCAAATCAACCTTGGTAAAGGGCGTTGCGATGACCCGAGCAATTCACGACGCCCGCACGGGCGCCAAAGCGAAAGCAGCTCTCATCGCCGCCTGCCTGGCGATCGGCGTGGGCCTCATGCCGGCCGCATCCGCCCAGCCAGGCAACGTCGCGGCGCTGGCCTACGACGCGCAGACGCAGGGCGCGGTGCCGATCCCGCCGGCCGAGCGCACCCTGCAGACCGCCGTGGCCGAACCCTGGTTCAAGGTATCCAACGAGGGCTTGATCCTCGAAGGGGCGATCTTCGACCGCAGCGGCAATCTGCTGTTCTGCGACGTGAGCGGCCGCCGCGTGCTGCGGCTCACCCCGGACAGACAGTTGTCCACTGTCGTCAGCCTGGATGCGCTCTCGCCGGGAGGCCTGGCTTTCCATCCGGACGGGCGCCTTTTCATCGCGGCGCTGGACATCCCGAACAACCGCGGTGCGATCTTCGCGGTGAACCCGGATGGATCGGGCCTGCAGGCGATCATCCCGGCGGTCGCCGGCTACATGCCCAACGACCTCGTGTTCGACCGCAAGGGCGGCTTCTACTTCACGGACTTCAAGGGCAACGCGACCGAACCCAAGGGCGGGGTGTACTACACCGGCCCCGACCTGACGACGATCACCGCCGTGCTGCCGCACCTTGCGATGGCCAACGGCCTGGCGCTCAGCCCCGACGGCAAGCAACTGTGGGCCACCGAGTTCGGCCGCAACCTGCTGCACCGCATCGACCTGGCCGACGCGACCACCATCGCGCCGATCGGCTCGGCCATTGCCTACCACTTCACCGGGCCGGCGCCGGACTCGATGCGGGCGGACGCCGACGGCAACGTGTACGTGGCGATCTATGGGCAGGGCCGCGTGCTGGCCTTCAACCGCAGCGGCATCCCCATCGGCCAGGTGCTGCTGCCCGGTCGCGAGCGCGGCCACAACCTGGCCTCCACCAGCCTGGCGATCCACCCCGCCCGCAATGACCTCTACGCCGTGACCAACGACGGCAATGGCGGAGAAGGCGCGACGGTGTTCCATGCCAAGGTGTTCAGCAAGGGGCTGCCGCCGGCTTCATCTCAATAACGACGCTGGCGTGATGGCAACCAAGGTATCCCCAACATGAAAAGATTCTGGCGTCGTTTTCTCTTGGCATTCGTCGGCATCGCCATCCTCGGCGCGGTGGCGGTCATGACCTATCTGCAGCAACCCGTGTTCGGGGAGCTGCCCAGCGGCGAGCGCCTGGCACGCATCGAGCGCTCGCCCAACCATGCCGATGGCGTGTTCCACAACCAGATTGACACGCCCATGCGCACGACCGACCAGTCCGAGTGGTCGATGTGGATGCAAACCCTCTTTGGCGAGAAAGGCCAGGTTCGCCCGCCAAGTGCCATTCCCGCAATAAAGATCGACCTCAAGGCGCTCGACCCCGCGCACGACCTCGTGGTCTGGCTGGGCCATTCCTCGTACTTCGTGCAACTGGGCGGGCAGCGCGTCCTGATCGATCCGGTGTTCAGCATCAATGCCGCGCCGATCCCCGGCGCGAACAAGGCGTTCGAGGGCACCAGCATCTATGTGGCAGACGACATGCCCGAGGTCGATGCGCTACTCATCAGCCACGATCACTACGACCATCTGGACTATCCGAGCATTCACGCCCTCAAGTCCAAAGTGCGGGAGGTGATCGTGGGGCTCGGCGTCGGGGCGCATTTTGAGCGCTGGGGCTATGACAGAAGCATCGTGCGTGAAGCCGACTGGAACGAGGTCGTCGCGCTGACGCCGCAGGTGCAGGTACACGTCACCCCGGCCCGGCACTACTCCGGGCGCACCTTGACCCGCGACCAGTCGCTGTGGATTGGCTTCGCGCTCGTGTCTCCTGAGCGCCGCTACTTCTTCAGCGGCGACTCGGGCTACGGGCCGCATTTCGCAGACATCGGCCAGCGACTCGGCCCATTCGACTGGGTGGCGCTCGACATGGGCCAGTACGACCCGCGCTGGGCCAACGTCCACATGAACCCCGAGCAGGCGGCGCAGGCGGCCGAAGACCTGCAGGCGAAAGTGTTGTCCCCCGCGCACGCCGGTCGCTTCTCGATTTCCCCGCACGACTGGGACGACCCATTCAAGCGCATCACAGCCGCCAGCCCGGGGCGCAGCTACGAACTGTGGACGCCGCAGATCGGCCAGCCCATCTATCTGGACGGCCGCCCACAATCGTTCACGGCGTGGTGGGAGAACGGTGTGTCGAATACGCCGCCCCAGCTTGCGGCTGATAACAAGGAGAAATAGTGCGGTCAGAACAGTCCCCGTACCGCCCCTTTAGCAGCGTCCGGCAGGTCAGTGAGCCGACCCGCAGCATGCGACACCATGGGGATTTAGGGAAATAGTTACCGTTATTGATTAGCGTGACTTATATGCCTATTAAGAATTCATTATCTAGTAACAGACGTCGTTCTTCATCAAACTATTAAAGGCAAATAGGCAAAAAAGGAAAGCATCTGCGTTCATTGCTCAGGTCTGCTGTTGTCGGAGGGCACGCAGGCGCTTTCAGCGCCCCTCGGGCTGCTAGGAATGGCAGCCACCGTCGGCCTAACGGTTTAGAGGTGCTATCACTCTAGGAGATAGCCGGGTGGAACTTCGTCATCTACGTTGCTTTCTGGCGGTAGCCGAAGAACTCCATTTCGCGCGCGCCGCCGAACGACTGCACATCGAACAGTCGCCACTCTCGCGAGCCATCAAAGAACTTGAGGAAGAACTGGGCGCGGTGCTGTTCGCCCGCACCACGCGCAGCACGCGGTTGACCCGTGCTGGCAAACTGTTCTTGGAGCACGTGCGCCGCGTCTTTGCTACCTTGGAACAAGCGCGGGACAGCGTGAAGGCGGCAGCCAACGGGTTCCACGGACAACTGCGCGTGGCATTGTCGGATGGCATCACGCCGTCGCGCTTGCCTGCATTGCTCGCGCTTTGCCGCCAGGAAGAACCAGAAGTTGAACTCCGGTTCTTCGAGGTGCCGTTGTCGCAGCAGATCAAAGGATTGCATGACGACCTGTACGACGTGGGGTTTGCGCAGTCCGATGAAGTGGGCGATGGCATTGCCACCATACCTGCCTGGAGAGACACTCTCGTCGTGACGGTGCCAGCGCGGCATCCGCTGCTGGCACACAAGCGCATTCCTTTGGAGGAACTGCTGCGCTATCCGCTGGTTCTATGCGATCCACAAGTGGGCGAAGGCCATGCCAAATTCGTCGATCGGGTGCTGCGCCGGGCCGACATGGAGCCGCTGGTCGCAGAGCGTGTCGCTTCGTGCGATCTGATGATGGCCTTGGTATCGGCCGGCCTCGCACTTGGGTTCACGGGGGCCGCGCGCATTGCCGCCAACCCCGACTTAGGCGTGGTGGCCCGACCGCTGGCGGTGCGCGTGCCACCGCTGACAACCTACCTGCTGTATCCCGACGGCGAGCCGTCCGATGTGCTGGCGCGGTTCATTGAACGTGTGCAGGCCATCGAATTACCGGAACCCCCAAGGCCCAAGTCGGGCCATCATTCCGATTCACTGGAGGAGCCTCCGCCATGAAGAAGAGCATCCCGTTTTTGCTGGTGGCCGCGTTGACTGCCTGCGGCCAATCCGAAACGCCTCAGAAGGCCGACACCTCGGAAGCGAATATCCCAATGGTGGAAGAACTGGCGGCCAATCCTGAACGGCTCAAAGAGCTGCGCCAGCAGTGCAAGACGGATCGTCCTAAGCTGGGCGACGTGCTGTGCAATCGGGTGGCGGAAGCCACGCGCAAGCGGTTCTATGGCGACGGCGAAACCCCATACACACCGCCGAAAGAACCGCCCAAGTTCTGATTGTTGGCGGTTCGCCGAATCGCCTTAGTTTTTTGCTCGATACGCCGCAATGCGCCCGCGCTTGCGGCGTTTTTCTTTGGCTCGCCGTCGCACTCATTCTGTCTTTTTGCTCGACCTTTCTGCTGAAAACGGTCTTTGACCGGCACTGACCCGGCACCGATCCTGACGCCTGCGGCACGCCTTTGTGCCGCTCTTTCCATGAGGAATCAGCTCAGGAGAAATCGGAGGCCAGGTCATGCAAGGGACGAACGTGCTGTTCGGTCAGATCGCCGTGGTATTCGGCATCGTGATCGCCGGCGTGTGGGGCGCCACACAATGGACAGCAGCGGCCCTTGGCTATCAAGTACGCCTTGGCTCGCCCTGGTTCGACTTCCTTGGCACGTCGATCTACCACCCGTGGAAGCTGTTTGAGTGGTGGTTCTTCTTCGGTGCCTATGCGCCGGAGGTCTTCGACACCGGCGGCGCCATTGCCGGCGCCAGCGGTATGGTCGCGGTGGTCGTCGCCATTGCCATGTCGGTATGGCGCTCGCGCCAAGCGCGCCTGGTCACGACCTACGGCTCTGCGCGCTGGGCGAACGCGCAAGACATTCGCAAGGCCGGCCTCACGCAGCCTGCCGGCGTGTTCCTGGGCCAGCATGATCGCCAGTACCTCCGTCACGAAGGCCCAGAGCACGTCCTGACCTTCGCGCCCACGCGGTCGGGCAAGGGCGTGGGCCTGGTAGTGCCGACGCTGCTGTCCTGGCCCGCTTCGGCCGTCATCCACGACATCAAGGGCGAGAACTGGCAGATCACCGCCGGCTGGCGCAGCCGATTCAGCCACTGCCTGCTGTTCAACCCGACCGATGCGAAGTCGGCGGCTTACAACCCGCTACTGGAAGTGCGGCGCGGCGCGCATGAAGTGCGCGACGTGCAGAACATCGCGGACATTCTGGTCGATCCCGAAGGTGCGCTGGAGAAGCGCAACCATTGGGAGAAGACCAGCCATGCGCTGTTGGTCGGGGCCATCCTGCATGTGCTCTACGCGGGCGAAGACAAGACGTTGCGCGGCGTCGCCAACTTCCTCTCCGAACCGGCCAGCCCGTTCGAGCTGACTTTGCATCGGATGATGACCACGTCCCACCTGAGCGATGGGCCGCATCCTGTTGTCGCTTCGGCGGCGCGCGAAGTGCTCAACAAGTCGGACAACGAGCGTTCCGGCGTGTTGAGCACCGCCATGTCGTTCCTCGGCCTGTACCGCGACCCGACGGTAGCCGAAGTCACTTCGCGCTGCGACTGGCGCATTGCCGACCTGATCGCTGCGGAGCATCCGGTGTCGCTGTACCTAGTGGTGCCGCCTTCGGACATTTCGCGGACGAAGCCGCTCATTCGCCTGATCCTCAACCAGATCGGGCGGCGCCTCACCGAATCGCTCGATGGCTCCGACGGTATCGAGCGTCGCCACAAGCTGCTGCTGATGCTCGATGAGTTCCCGGCGCTGGGGCGCCTGGACTTCTTCGAGACGGCGCTGGCCTTCATGGCGGGCTACGGCATCCGCAGCTTCCTCATCGCCCAAAGCCTGAACCAGATCGACAAGGCGTATGGGCAGAACCATTCCATCCTCGATAACTGCCACGTCCGCGTGACGTTTGCGACGAACGACGAAAGGACGGCGAAAAGGATTTCGGAAACCCTCGGCACCGCCACCGAGCTGCGCGCGCAACGCAACTACGCCGGCCACAGATTGGCCCCGTGGCTCGGCCACTTGATGGTGTCGCGGCAGGAAACAGCGCGCCCACTGCTGACGCCGGGCGAGGTGATGCAGCTTCCGCCTGACGAGGCGGTGGTGATGGTGTCCAGCGTCGCGCCGATCAAGGCCAAGAAGCTGCGCTACTACGCGGACGCCAATTTCAAGCGTCGCGTGCTGCCACCGCCCACCCTGGCGGACGGGCAGTACGCCGACGCGCCGCCGCTGCGCCCGGATGACTGGAGCGGGCTGGCGATTCCGCCAACGCCTGCCGTACCGGCGACGGCATCCGCCGATGGCCTGGGGAGCTTGACCGCCGACGACGGCGGCCCGCGCCGTCAGCCCGAACTCTCCGAAGCCGTCGCCTACGACCCCGAGTTGGCCGCGCCCGCGGCCGACCTCGGTCTGCTCGATGACGACGACGACCTGCCGCTTCCCCTTCCGCGCCAGCTCGATCCAGCCATGCAGCGCACGGCCCGGCTGGCTTCCCTCGACCCCAACGACGGAATCGAGCTATGAGCCACTACCGCCTCAACCTGTTCATCCAGCCCGAGCACGCCAAGCGGCTCGATGAGCTGGCCGCCAAGAAAGGCGTGTCCAAGTCGTCCATCGTCGCGGCGGCGCTCGCATCGTGGCTGTCGCCCGATGCTGCCGATCAGCGCGAGGCGGCTATTGCCAAGCGGCTTGATCGCCTGTCGCGCCAAGCCGAGCGCATGGAGCGCGACCAGAACATCGCCATCGAAACGCTGGCGCTGTTCATCCGCTACTACCTGACCGTGAGCACGCCGGTTCCCGAGGCGCACCAAGACGCGGCACGCGCGCAGGGCAAAGCGCGCTTCGAGCAATTCACCGAGCAGCTTGGCCGCCACCTGCTGCGGGGCCGCAGCCTGGTGCGCGACGTCGTGGAGGAACTGCATCCCGACCCGATGCGGATGGAAGACGCGGCGGCAGCCGCGCAAGCGCAGGAGCGTGCGTCATGAGCGCCGTTCCGCAGTCCATGAGTGCCATGTCGCTCGACCGCCGCATCCAGATGCTGCGCACGGCGATGGGGCCGCTGATCGCCGCCGCGCTCGAAGACCCGGACGTGGTGGAGGTGATGCTGAATCCTGATCGCACCCTTTGGGTGGATCGGCTTTCCAGTGGACGCGCGCCGATGGGCGTGGAACTGCCCGAGGCGGACAGCGAGCGAATCATCCGCCTGGTCGCGGCCCACGTCGGTGCAGAAGTCCATCGCGGCCAGCCGCTGCTGTCCGCCGAGCTGCCCGAAACCGGCGAACGCTTCGAGGGCATCTTGCCGCCGGCAGCGCCAGGGCCGGCCTTCGCGCTGCGCAAGCGCGCCATCGGCGTGATTCCGCTGGAGCGGTACGTCATCGACGGGATGATGACCAGCGCGCAAGCGGGCTTTCTCGTTCGCGCCGTGCGCGAGCGGCAGAACGTGCTGATTGCCGGCGCCACCAGCAGCGGCAAGACCACGCTCGCCAATGCTTTGCTCGCCGAAATCGCCGCCACCGGCGACCGCGTGCTGGTGCTCGAAGACACGGTGGAGCTGCAATGCGCGGCCCGCGACCACGTTCCCCTGCGCACCCGCGCAGGCGTGGTGTCGATGACCGAGCTGGTGCGCTCGTCCATGCGCCTGCGGCCTGATCGCGTCGTCGTCGGCGAGGTGCGCGGCGCCGAGGCACTGGATCTCATCAAGGTGTGGGGCACAGGCCATCCGGGCGGCATCGCCACGATCCATGCCGGCTCCGCGCTCGGCGCGCTGCTGCGCCTGGAACAACTGATTCTCGAAGTGGCGGTGAATCCGCCCCGTGCGCTGATCGCCGAGGCAGTCAACGTGGTGATCCACATCGCCGGACGCGGGCGCAAGCGCCGCATCGAGAGCATCGCCCGCGTCGTCGGCTTCGACGGCGTGGGCTACCAACTGGCGGACGCGCTGGAAACGCCGTTTCCTGCGTTGCCGCCACGTCCCGATGCCGCACCCGCTGCGGCGACTTCCCCAGCCCCTGACTCACTTGGAGAACTGCCATGACGCAGATGACCATTCCTGCTTTCCGTTTTTCTGCAAATCCGGCTTTGCGTCTTGCGCGGCTGCGCTGCCTGGCCCGCCCTGCGGGGCAAGGGCTGTTGCTGGCCGCGCTGCTGTTGTTCCTGGCCGGAACCGCGCAGGCCGCCGGTTCCTCGATGCCGTGGGAAGGCCCACTGCAATCCATCCTCGAATCCATCCAGGGGCCGGTGGCGCGCATCGTCGCGGTCATCATCATCATCGCCACGGGCCTCGCGCTCGCGTTCGGCGATACGTCCGGCGGATTCCGCAAGCTGATCCAGATCGTCTTCGGTCTGTCCATCGCGTTCGCCGCTTCGAGCTTCTTCCTGTCGTTCTTCAGCTTCTCCGGGGGGGCGGTCGTATGAGTGCCCCGGACACCTTCGCGGACGGCTTCGAGGTGCCGCTGCATCGCTCGCTGACCGAGCCGATTCTGCTTGGCGGTGCGCCGCGCACCGTGGCGATCGCCAACGGCACGCTGGCCGCCGCTGTCGGCCTGGGCCTGCAACTGTGGATTCCCGGCGTGGTGCTCTGGATCGTCGGCCATTCGCTGGCGGTGTGGGGTGCGCGCGTCGATCCGCAGTTCATGCAGGTCTTCGCCCGGCACATCAAGCATCGCCCGCTGCTGGACGTGTGAGGGGACGCTGCCATGCTGAACCTTGCCGAATACCGCCAGCGCCCGGCCTTGCTTGCCGACTGGCTGCCCTGGGCCGGGATGGTCGCACCGGGCGTCGTCTTGAACAAGGACGGAAGTTTCCAGCGCACGGCCCGGTTTCGCGGGCCTGACCTCGACAGCGCGACGCAAGGCGAGCTGATCGCCACGTCGGCGCGGTTGAACAACGCGCTGCGCCGCATGGGATCGGGCTGGGCGCTATTCATCGAAGCCGAGCGCCGGCCTGCGGCCGATTATCCGCACTCGGAGTTTCCCGAGCCGCTTTCGTGGGTGGTGGAGGAAGAACGCCGGGCCGCCTTCGAGGAGTCGGGCCATCACTTCGAGAGCGGCTATCACCTGACGCTGCTTTACCTGCCGCCGGAAGAATCTCGCGCCCGTGCGGCCGGGATGCTGTACGAGAACCGGCCCACCGAAGGCGTGGATTGGCGTGGCCGGCTCGATGCCTTCGTGGCGGAAACGGATCGCGTCTTCGACCTGCTCGATGGCGTGATGCCGGAAATCGCCTGGCTCGATGACGCGCAGACGCTGACCTACCTGCACGCGACCGTCTCGACGCGGCGCTATCGCGTGGGCGTGCCCGAAGTGCCGTTCCACATCGACGCGCTGCTGACCGATTCCGCGCTGGTCGGCGGCCTGGCGCCCATGCTGGGCGATCAGCACCTGCGGGTGGTGTCGGTGCGGGGCTTCCCGACCTCGACCTGGCCGGGGATTCTGGACGACCTCAACCGCCTCGGTTTTGCGTACCGCTGGAGCACGCGCTTTCTTTGCCTCGACAAAGCCGAGGCGGAAAAAGAGCTTTCCCGCCTGCGCCGCCAGTGGTTCGCCAAGCGCAAGAACGTCATCGCGCTGCTGCGCGAAACGATCTTCCAGCAGGAAAGCCCGCTGGTCGATACCGACGCCAACAACAAGGCCGCCGATGCCGACGCTGCCTTGCAGGAGCTGGGCAGCGATCAAGTCGCCTTCGGCTATCTGACGGCGACCGTCACCGTCATGGACGAGGACGCCGCCGTCGCAGACGAGAAGCTGCGCATGGTGGAGCGCGTCATCCAGGGGCGCGGGTTCGTGACGATTCCCGAAACGCTCAATGCAGTCGATGCGTGGCTGTCCTCGATTCCCGGCAACGCCTACGCCAACGTGCGCCAGCCCATCGTCTCGACGTTGAACCTGGCGCACCTGATGCCGGTGTCGGCGGTATGGGCTGGGCCGGAGAAGAACGAACACCTAGACGGCCCCCCGCTGATCGTCACGCGCACCGATGGCGCCACGCCGTTCCGGCTGGTGACGCACATCGGCGACGTGGGCCACACGCTGGTCGCAGGCCCGACCGGCATGGGCAAGTCGGTCTTGCTCGCCACGCTGGCGATGCAGTTCCGCCGCTATCGCGGCTCGCGCATCTTCGCCTTCGACATGGGCCGCTCCATGCGGGCCGCCATCCTCGGCCTGGGCGGCGAACACTACGACCTGGGCACGGATGGCGAAATCGCCTTCCAGCCACTCGCGCGCATCGACCGTGAGGGCTACTGCACCTGGGCCGCCGAATGGATCGAAGGCCGCTTGCTGCACGAAGGTGTGGCGGTCGGCCCCGACGAGAAGGCGGCTATCTGGTCGGCGCTGGGAAGTCTCGCCGGTGCGCCGGTGGAGCAGCGCACGATGACGGGACTTTTCGTGCTGCTGCAATCGAACACGCTGCGGCAGGCGCTTTCGCCCTATGTGCTGGGTGGCGCCCACGGCAAGCTGCTGGACGCCGACCACGACCGGCTGGGCATGGCCGACGTGCAGTGCTTCGAGATGGAGGAGCTGATGCACAGCAAGGCCGCCGTCATGGCCGTGCTGCATTACCTCTTTGCGCGTTTCGATGAACGCTTTGACGGTGCGCCCACGCTGCTGATCCTCGATGAAGCGTGGCTGTTCCTCGATGACCCGGTGTTTGCCGCGCGTATCCGCCAGTGGCTCAAGACACTGCGCAAGAAGAACGTGAGCGTCATCTTCGCCACGCAGAGCCTTGCCGACATCAAGGATTCGAGCATCGCGCCCGCGATCATCGAGAGCTGCGCGAGTCGGATTTTCTTGCCCAACCCGCAGGCGAACGAGCCGCAGATTCGCACGATCTACGAGGGCTTCGGCCTCAACAGGCGGCAGATCGAAATCGTCGCCACCGCGCAGCCCAAGCGCGACTACTACTACCAATCCCGCCTCGGCAACCGCCTGTTCGACCTCGACCTGGGGCCGGCGGCGCTGGCGTTTGCGGGCGCTTCCACGCCGCAAGACCAGCGCGACATAGACCGCGTGCTGCTGGACGCCGGCGTGCCCGGCTTCGCGGGTGCCTGGCTGCGCCATCGCGGCCTCGATTGGGCGGCCGACCTGCTGCCCTCGTTCCCCGGCCTCGCGCCGGGTTCCCTCGCTGACCAACCCCTGGAGAACTTGTCATGAAAAAGCGCCTCATCGCCGCCGCCATTGCGGCCATGCTTTGCACTGCCACCGCCCATGCGCAATGGGTCGTGGTCGATCCGACGAACCTCGTGCAGAACACGCTGACCGCGATCCGCACGCTGGAGCAGATCAACAATCAGATCCAGCAGCTTCAGAACGAAGCGCAGATGCTGATGAACCAGGCGCGCAACCTCGCCAGCCTGCCGTCCAGCGTGGTGAACCAGTTGCGCGCCAACCTGGCGACGACCGAGCGGCTAATCGCGCAGGCTCGCGGCCTTGCCTACGACGTGACGAACCTCGATCGGGAGTTCGCGCGCCTGTATCCCGAGCAGTACGCCGCCACCGTTAGCGGCGACCAGATGTACCGCGACGCACAGGAGCGTTGGCGGAACACGCTCAACGGCTTGCAGACCACCATGCAGATGCAGGCGCAGGTATCGCAGAACCTGGGCGAAGACGAAAGCGTGCTGGCCGATCTCGTGGGCAAGAGCCAGTCGGCCGAAGGTGCGTTGCAGGCGATGCAAGCCATGAACCAGTTGCTGGCCTTGCAGGCCAAGCAGTCGATCCAGTCGCAGCGGCTCCAGATCACGCAAGACCGGGCGGCGTCGCTGGAACTGGCGCGGCAGGCGGCAGCCACGGAGCGCGCCCGCGAGGTACGGCGGCGCTTCCTGGGCGACGGCACGCCGTACACGCCGCAGTCCGTGAACTTCTACGGCAACTGACGGGAGGCCGCCATGCGATGCGTCCTCGTCCTGTGTGTCGCGCTGCTGGCCGCTTGCGGCGAGCAGCCGGCCGACCACCTTGCCGATGCCCTGGCCGCCGATCCCGTGCGGCTCAAGGCATTGCGCGCGCAATGCGCGGCCCATCCGCAACAGGTCATGCAGGCCACGGGCGAGGACGCTTGCCGCGCCGCCGCCGAAGCCTTCCGGCGGCGCTTCTTCTCTGGCCAGGCCGGGCCGGATGAATACCAGACGCTGGCCGACCTGCCGCCGATCCCGCCCAGCTTCGAGGAGCCGGCCGATGGCATGGCGCCAGCCGTTCCCGCCCCACGGGAGGACACGCCATGAATGACGTGACCATCATCGACCAGTTCCTGAGCACCTTCTCCACCTACATCGACTCGGGTTTCGGGCTGCTGCGCGGCGAAGTGGCATTTCTCACGGCCACGCTGATCGTCATCGACATGACGATCGCCGGCCTGTATTGGGCCATGAGCCATGCCACCGGCCAGGGCGAGGACGTGATCGCCAAGCTGCTGCGCAAGGTGCTCTACGTCGGTGCCTTCGCCTACATCCTCAACAACTTCAACTGGCTGGCCAGCATCGTGTTCCGCTCGTTTGCGGGGCTGGGCATCACCGCCACCGGCTCGGCCATCACGATGGAGAACTTCTTGCAGCCGGGCCGACTCGCCAAGACTGGCATCGACGCCGGGGCGCCGATCTTGAAGCAGATCGGCGAGATGGCGGGCTTTCCCGAGGTGTTCGCCAATCTCGATCCCATCGTGGTGCTGTTCCTCGCGTGGCTGGTCGTGGTGCTGTGCTTCTTCGTACTGGCGATCCAAATGTTCATCACGCTGATCGAGTTCAAGCTGACCACGCTCGCCGGATTCGTGCTGGTGCCATTCGCGCTCTGGAACAAGACCGCGTTCCTCGCCGAAAAGGTCTTGGGCAACGTGGTGGCCTCCGGCGTCAAGGTTCTGGTGCTGGCCGTGATCGTCGGTATCGGCTCGGGCTTGTTCGCTCAGTTCCAAGTCCATCCCGCCGAGCCGTCTATCGACCACGCGCTGGTCATCATGCTGGCCTCGCTCACCTTGCTGGCGCTAGGGATCTTCGGCCCCGGTATCGCCACGGGCCTCGTCTCCGGTGCGCCGCAGCTCGGCGCTGGCGCAATGGCCGGTGCTGCTGTCGGCGCTGCCGGCACGGCCGTCGCCATTGGCGCCGCCGCGACGGGCGTGGGTGGCGCCGTGGCTGCTGGTGCGCGCATGGCTCCGGCTGCCGCCAAGCTGGCCGGTAGCGGTGCGCGCGCCGCCACGTCGGCGGCCAGCAGTGCGAAGTCGGCGTTCCAGGCCGGTTCCGCCGCCGCTGGCGGAGGCGCAAAGGGCGCGATCGCGGGCCTGGGCAACGTCGCCAAGACCGGCGCGCAGGCAGCCGGGCGAGGCGCTGCATCCCGCGCCTCTGCGGCAGGACAGCGCATGGCTGCGCCATTCCGCGAGGGATGGAATGGCGACGTTGGCGCATCAGCCGGCACCAGCGAAGCCCCCGCAGGCGCTGCCGCTGCACAGACGCAGGAGCAGCCCGCTTGGGCCAAGCGGCTGCATCGCCGCCAGCAACTCACCCATGCCGCAACCACCACCGCTCACGCGCTGCGCGGCGGCGATGGCGGCGGCTCCGGCCAGGGGCCGAGCCTGCGCGATTCCGATTCATAAGGAGAACTGACCATGCGATTCAAGAAACCGCAGGTGCGCTACGCCGACACGCCGCAGCCTGCCACGCCGTACCAAGCTGCCCGCCAGGTGTGGGACGAGCGCATCGGCTCGCCGCGCGTCCAGGCGAAAAACTGGCGCCTGATGGCTTTTGGCTGCCTGACGCTTGCGCTGCTGATGGCTGGCGGCCTGGTGTGGCGCTCGGCGCAGTCCATCGTGACGCCCTACGTGGTGGAGGTGGACAACGCGGGCCAGGTACGCGCCGTGGGCGAAGCCGCCACGCCGTACCGACCCAACGATGCGCAGACCGCGCACCACATCGCGCGCTTCGTGACGCTGGTGCGCTCACTGTCCATCGACCCCATCGTCGTCCGCCAGAACTGGCTGGACGCCTACGACTACACGACCGACAAGGGCGCGGCCGTGCTCAACGACTACGCACGGGTCAACGACCCGTTCGCGCGCATCGGCAAGGAGTCGGTGACGGTGCAGATCACCAGCGTCGTGCGCGCCAGCGACACGTCTTTCAACGTGCGCTGGACGGAACGCCGCTATGTCAACGGCGCTGCGGCGGGCTTGGAGCGGTGGACGGCCGTGGTGTCCATCGTGCTCCAGCCGCCGCGCACCGAAGAACGCCTGCGCAAGAACCCCCTGGGCATCTACGTCAACGGCCTGTCGTGGAGCCGCGAACTGGATTCTTCCGAAGGAGTCAAGCCATGAATGATCTTTTCCGTAAATCCGCTTTACCGGTGATCTTGCTTGCGTTGGCGGGCTGCGCCACGCAGGGCAAACCGCCGCCGACCATCTCGCTCGATGAGCCGGTGCAGGCCGAGCCGCTGCCCGAGCCGCCTGCGCCGGTGGAGGTGGTGGGCGTACCCGAGGTGCTGCCGATGCCGGCGCAGTTGAAGCCATTGCCCGAAGCCGAGGACGCCAAGCCTACGCCGGAGCCGGCCGACGAGAAGGTGCGCGTCTCACGGGCCAATGCCGAGGCGCGCGTCGCACCCACGCGCGAGGGATACGTCAACGCGATTCAGGTGTGGCCCTTCACCGATGGCGCGCTGTATCAGGTCTATGCAGCCGTGGGCCGCGTGACCGTGGTTTCGCTCCAGCCGGGCGAGGAGCTGGTGACGGTGGCCGCTGGTGATACCGTGCGCTGGATCGTGGGCGATACGTCGAGCGGCAGCGGTGCCGACCTGCGCGTCAATGTGCTGGTCAAGCCGATCCGCTCGGGCCTCAAGACCAATCTCGTCATCACCACCAGCCGCAGGACGTACCTGCTGGAGTTGGCTTCGACGGAAAAGACGTGGATGGCGTCGGCTTCTTGGGAGTATCCGCGTGACCGGATGCTGGCCTTGCAGCGCCAGGCGCAGGCGGCCAGCGCCGCCGCGCCGGTGGACTCCGGCTTGTCGCTGGAAAACCTGCGCTTCCGCTACGTGGTCAGCGGTAGCAACCCGCCGTGGAAGCCGCTGCGCGCGTTCGACGACGGGCAGAAGGTCTATATCCAGTTCCCCGCCGGCATCGCGCAAGGCGAGCTGCCGCCGCTGTTCGTAATCGGGCCGGAAGGTGACGGGCAACTGGTCAACTACCGCTTCCGCTCGCCGTACTACATCGTGGATCGGCTGTTCGGTGCCGCCGAACTGCGCCTGGGCGGGGACAAGGGCGACGTGGTGCGAATTGAGCGCACGGACGGCGTTGCGCGGAGGAACTGACCATGAGCCAGGATGACACCCCCGACCTCGCCACGCCGCAGGCAGGCAAGGTCGCGCCGGAAGCGGTGGCGCTGCGCGCCCAGCCGCGCCCGGTCACTCGCCTGAACCGGCGCACGCTGGCCATCCTCGTCGGCGGCCTGTCGGTCGCCGTCCTTGGGGCCACGATCTGGTCGCTACAACCGCAGCGACGCAGTGCGGGCGAGCAAACCGAGCTTTACAACGTCGATCGCGTCTCGAAGTCCGAAGGGCTGGATGCGCTGCCGACGGACTACTCGAAGCTGCCGCCAGCCTTGCCGCCCGATGTGCCCGAGCTGGGACCGCCGTTGCCCGGCGACCTTGGCCCGGCCATCGTCGCGTCGCAGCAGCCGGTGATGCCGGGCTATTCGCCGCCAGGCCATGATCCCGAAGATGCCTTGCGCAAGGAGGCGGACGCGGCGGCGGCCTCGTCGGTGTTCTTCCGCTCGGGCGGCCAGGGTCAGGCCGCCGCCACGGTCGCGCAAGCTGCACCGGGTGCGCCTGGTGTTTCAAACACACTCGCGGCCTTCGACCCTCTCGCTGCCGGGCCTGCCTCGACGGCGGCCCAGCCCGCCGACCCGACGACCGTGCAGAACCGGCAAGACCAGAAAGAGGCGTTCCTGAAAGCTGGCTCTACGGAAACCCGCAATTCCGGCAATCTGGCGTTGCCGGCGTCGCCGTATCAGGTCATGGCCGGAACGGTGATCGCCGGTGCGCTGGTGACAGGCATCAAGTCCGATCTTCCCGGCGACGTGATCGCCACGGTGACGGAGCCGGTCTATGACACGGCCACGGGCAAGTTCCTGCTGATCCCGCAGGGATCGCGCATCCTCGGGCGCTACAACAGCCAAGTGAGCTATGGGCAGAGCCGAGTTCAGGTGGTGTGGAACCGGATTATCCTGCCGGACACGTCATCGCTGACGCTCGACAACCTTGTGGGCACCGACCCGGCCGGCTATGCCGGCCTGGAAGACGATGTGGACTGGCACTGGAAACGCATCGTCGGGGGTGCGGTGCTGACGACGCTGCTGGGCGTCGGCGCCGAGTTGGCTGCGCCGGAGAGCCGCCAGGACGGCAACCGGATCATCATCGCCGGGCGCGACAGCGCACAGGACAGCATCAACCAAATCGGCCAGGAGATCACCCGGCGCAACATGAACATCCAGCCGACCCTGACGGCGCGGCCGGGGTTGCCGGTTCGGGTGATCGTGGGGCGTGACTTGGTATTGCGCCCTTACCAGCCGTTGTTTTTCAACCGCGGATCCTCGCAATGAGCACGACCAAGAAACTGCGGCTCGGGCCGCTGCCCAAGACCGAGAACGTCAAGCTGACCTTTGCCTGCCCGGCCAGCCTGAAAGCCGACCTCGACCGCTACGCCGCGCTGCACGCGCAGGCGTATGGCGAAGCCGTCGATGCCGAGAAGTTGATCCCGCACATGCTGGAGGCGTTCATGGCGGGGGATCGGGGATTCAGGAAGGGCACGGCCACGCGGAGCGCGCCATCGAAGCCGACATGATGGCGTCGCATCCCAACGTCATCCATCGAACGCGCAGCCTGGGGCTGCGCGTTCGTCATTCTGGATGCTGCCAAGCCATTGGGGCTATGATGGCCAGACAAGCTCGCCGTTCCTCGGCAATCTCGCACGCCCCAGCGCGATCCGGCTTTCTCTCCCGACGCTCCTATGTGGCTCCTAGCCCACGAGGCCGCACTTCCGCGAAGTGGTCTGAAAACGAGCTAACCTACTGTCCCATATACGGTTTCAAGCTCTGCGTGATTTGCGCAAAGGACTTGACACCGGCACTTTTTTGCCGCGGGGCCACTCCCAGGGCAAAAAGCGGCCCCTCCCGGGGAGCAGCGGCTACACGCAGTGGGCGAGCGTGGGGGCTTTTTATCCCGCGCGCACATTTGCTTGACCGCCAGTGACCAGGGCATCGCCGCAGCCCCGGGCGCGGCCAGACTCCCCACCCATGGAACAGACGGGCAACACCGCTGCCGGGCCGCGCACCGCGGACGCCGGCAGCTTCGACTTCATCGTGGTCGGCGCGGGATCGGCCGGCTGCGTGCTGGCCTGCCGGCTGGTGCAGGCCGGCCGCAGCGTGCTGCTGCTGGAGGCCGGGCCGGCGGACGACAGCCGCTTCGTGCACATGCCGGCCACCTTCGTGCGCGTGATCGGAACCGAGCGTACCTGGCTCTACGAGACCGAGCCGCAGCCGGCCGCGGCCGGCCGCGTGATGCATGTGCCGCAGGGCCGCACGCTGGGCGGCGGCAGCTCGGTCAACGCCATGGTCTACACGCGCGGCACGCCGGCCGACTACGACGACTGGCGCGCCGGCGGCTGCACTGGCTGGGGCTGGGACGACGTGCTGCCGGCGTTCCGCCGCGCCGAGGCCAACGAGCGCCTGTCTGGCCCGCTGCACGGCACCGACGGCCCGCTGCGCGTGAGCGACGCGCGGCACCGCCACCCGCTGTCGATGGCCTTCGTGCGGGCCGCGCAGGAGGCCGGTGTGCCCTACAACGACGACTTCAACGGCGCGCGCCAGGAGGGCGTGGGCTTCTACCAGTCCACCACCTTCGAGGGCCGGCGCGGCAGCACGGCGGCCACCTACCTGGCGGCGGTGCGGCGCTCGCCGCTGCTGAAGGTCGTGACCGGCGCCCACGTGCTGCGCGTGCGGCTGCGCGGCGGCCAGGCCGAGGGCGTGGACTACCGCTGCGGCGACGGCTCGCAGCACGCCGCCACGGCGCGCTGCGAAGTCATCTTGAGCGCCGGCGCGCTGGCCAGCCCGAAGCTGCTGCTGCTTTCGGGCATCGGCCCGGGCGAATCGCTGCAGACACTGGGCATCGCGCCGCAGGTGCAGGCGCCCGAGGTCGGCGCCAACTTCCAGGACCACTTGGAGGTGTCCGTCTACGGCCGCTGCCGCACCCCGATCAGCCTGGCCGGGCAGGACCGCGGCCTGAAGGCGCTGCGCCACGGCCTGCAGTACGAGCTGTGCCGCAGCGGCCTGCTGACCTCTACGGTGGTGGAGAGCGGCGGCTTCTTCGACACCGCCGGCAGCGGCCGGCCCGACGTGCAGTTCCACGTGCTGCCCGTGCTGGCGGGCGACGTCGGGCGCGAGCCGCTGCCGGGGCACGGCATCTCGCTCAACCCCTGCTTCCTGCGCCCGCGCTCGCGCGGGCAGGTGCGGCTGCGCAGCGCCGACCCGATGGCCCCCATCCTGTTCGACGGCGGCTATCTGCAGGTGCCCGAGGACGTGGCCACCCTGGTGCGCGGCGTGCGGCTGGCGCGCCGCATCCTGCGCGCGCCCTCGCTGGCACGGCTGATCGCGCACGAACTGCTGCCCGCGGCCGAGGACGAACTCAGCGACGCCCAGATCGAAGCCCACGTGCGCCGCTACGCCAAGACCGTCTACCACCCGGCGGGCACCTGCCGCATGGGCGGTGACGCGCGCGCCGTGGTCGACACCCGGCTGCGCGTGCAGGGCGTCGGGCGGCTGCGCGTGGCCGATGCGTCGGTCATGCCGCGCCTGATCTCGGCCAACACCAACGCCCCCACCATCATGATCGCCGAGCGCTGCGCCGAGTTCGCGCTGGCCGATGCGGCATGACGGTGATTGAGCCTACGTTTTTACCGACACCCAGGAGCAGGAGGACCAGCACCGTGTCACCGCAAGCACAACAACAACCATCATCCGCGCCTGCCGCGCGGCCGTTCGAGGGCCGGGTCGCCTTCATCACCGGCGGTGGCACCGGCATCGGCGCCGCGGTGGCAGCGCAGTTCGCCGCCGCCGGCGGCCACGTGGTCCTGATGGGGCGCCGGCGCGCGCCGCTGCAGCCGTGGCCGCGCCGCTGGGCGGCCTGGTGGTGGAGGGCGACGCGGCCGATGCGGCCGACGTGCGGCGCGGCCTGGCCGCCGCGGCCGAGCGCTGGGGCGGTGTCGACCTGCTGGTGGCCAACGCCGGCGGCCACGGCCTGGGCAGCGCGCTGCAGACCGACGACGCGAGCTGGGCCCAGGCCACGCGGCTGAACCTGGACACCGCGTTCGTCTGCGCCCGCGAGGCGCTGCCAGGCCTGATCGCGCGGCGCGGCAGCATCGTGATCCTGTCGTCGCTGGCCGGCCACTTCGCCGGCCCCGACGTGGTGGGCTACGTCACTATGAAGCACGCGCTGATCGGCCTGACCCGCTCGCTGGCGCGCGACTACGGCCGCCAGGGCGTGCGCGTCAACGCCGTCTGCCCGGGCTGGGTGCGCACCGCCATGGCCGACGAGCAGATGGATGCCCTGCGCGCGCTGCGCGGCCTGGCCTCGCGCGAGGACGCCTACCGCCTGGTCACGCGCGACGTGCCGCTGCGCCAGCCGGCCGAACCGGCCGACGTGGCCGACGCCGTGCTGTTCCTGGCGTCGCCGCAGGCGCGCATGGTCACCGGCACCTCGCTGATGGTCGATGGCGGCGCCAGCGTCGTCGACCTGCCCACCCTGGCCTTCGTGCCGGACTGAACCACGCAACCCGACCCCAAGGAGACCCCCCATGGCCCAGAACGCCCCCGCTGGCTGGAAGAACTACGAGGACTTCGCTGCCGGCATCGACACCAACCGCCTGCCGCCGAGCGCGGCGCTGGTCGGCCAGCCATTGCTGTTCGCGCTGCCGGGCAGCGAACTCGCGCTCGACATCGAGGGCCCGAATCGGGTCGGCTGGTCGTGGCGCGGCGAGCGCGGCCACGACTGGTGCGAGGTGATCGAAGTGGCGCCACAGACTTGGTTCGTGGATATGACCTTCGAGCAGCGCTCGCTGGAGGCGCTGACGCTGGTGTTCAACAGTGCCACGCGGCGCGCGCTGGCCGTGCCGGCGCGCGTGCGCAGCGCCGAGGAAGCCGGCGCCGAGCCGCGCGTGGCGCAGGAGTTCCTGGTCGGCACGCTCGGGCGCGACGCCAGTGCGGCCAGCGGCCTGGTGCCGCACCCCTCGCGCGACCTGATCGGCCTGCGCACGCTGCAGACGTATAGCCCCCACCACGTCTACGAGCACACCTACCTGAGCTCCACGCGCTACGCCTGGCAGTGCCTCAAGGGCGAGCAGCGCGGCCATGGCGATGTGGACCTGTCCACCGTGTTCCAGTTCGCCGAGAACCAGTACCTGTTCACCTTCCGCGAGTTCATCATCCCGGTGGCCTCGACTTTCTTCTTCAACTTCGACACCCTGCGCTCGACCGGCAAGTTCCTCGGCGTCACGGGCGCCGGCTGCGTGGCCAACAACCCCGCGGGCGCCTTCATCCACGAGCTCTCGCGCAGCGTCTACCCCGATGGCATCCAGCCGGCCTGAACGAACCCCATGAGCACCACCGCACGCACCCCCCACCAGATCATCGCGGACCACTACGCCGCATCCGACCGCCACGACCTCGACGGCATGCTGGCCGACATGGCGCCCGACGTGCGCTGGACCGAGATGGCGGGCTTTCCCTGCGCCGGCACCTATGTGGGCGCCCAGGCCGTGGTCGAACACGTGTTCCAGCGCCTGGCGGCGGACTGGCAGGACTACCGCTTCACGCTGGAGCGGCTGTACGACGCCGGCGCCACCGTGCTGGCCACCGGGCAGTACAGCGGCACGCACCGCGCCAGCGGCCGGTCGTTCACCGCGCGCGTGGCCCATGTCTGGCAGCTACACGGCGGCCGCGTCACGGCCTTCGAGCAATTCACCGACACGCTGCTGGTGGCGCAGGCCGTGGCCTGAAGAACGCGCCACCGCTTCCATCTCATTTCCAGGGGACGTTACCACCATGAAACTCAATGACCTGACCCAGCAGCACCTGCGCAGCCTGGGCCTGCTGGACCGGGGCCGGCTCGGCAACTGGATCGACGGCGTCGAGGTGGCGCCACACGACGGCGGCTACCTGCCGGTGCGCGACCCTGCCACCGAACTGCTGGTGGCCGAGGTGGCCGACAGCCGGGCGGCCGACATCGACCGCGCCGTGCAGGCTGCGCGCCGCGCCTTCGACAACGGCGCCTGGACCGGCCTGCGCCCGGCCGAGCGCGAGCGCCTGCTGTGCCGATTGGCTGACCTGATCGAGGCCCACGGCGACGAACTGGCGGCGCTGGAAACCCTGGAGACCGGCAAGCTGCTGGGCATCGCCCGCGCCATCGACGTCGGCGCCGGCGCCGAGCATGTGCGCTACATGGCGGGCTGGGCCACCAAGATCGAGGGCAGCACGCTCGACACCTCGATCGGCGTGCCGCCCGGCACCCGCTACCACGCCTACACGCAGCGCGAGCCCGCGGGCGTGGTGGCGGCCGTGGTGCCCTGGAACTTCCCGCTGGCGATCGCGCTGTGGAAGGTGGCGCCGGCGCTGGCCTGCGGCTGCACCGTAGTGCTCAAGCCCGCGCCCGAAACACCGCTGACCGCGCTGCGCCTGGCCCAGCTCGCACAGGAGGCCGGGCTGCCGGCCGGCGTGCTCAACGTGGTCACGGGCGGCGGCGAGGCCGGCGCGGCCCTGGTGGCGCACCCCGGCGTGGACAAGATCTCGTTCACCGGCTCCACCGCCGTGGGCAAGGCCATCGGCCACACCGCGCTGGACCGCATGGCGCGCTTCACGCTGGAGTTGGGCGGCAAGTCGCCCATGATCGTGTTGGACGACATGGACCCCGAGCGCGCGGCGCAGGGCGCGGCCATGGGCATCTTTTTCAACCAGGGCCAGGTCTGCACCGCGGGCTCGCGCGTGTACGTGCAGCGCGCCCGCTATGCCCAGATGCTGGAGGCGCTGGCGGCGCAGGCGGCGCAGCTGCGCATCGGCTCGGGCTTCGACCCGCAGACCCAGATCGGGCCGCTGGTGTCGCAGCGCCAGCTCGACCGCGTGATGGCCTACGTGGACGGCGCGCGCGCCGAGGGCGCGCGGCTGGTGGCCGGCGGCCGGCGCGCGCTGGACGGCGGCTACTTCGTGCAGCCCACCGTGTTCGCCGACACCGCGCCGGACCAGCGCATCGTGCGCGAGGAAATCTTCGGCCCGGTGGTCGCGGTCATGCCCTTCGACGACGAGGACGAGGCGCTGGCGCTGGCCAACGACACGCCCTACGGCCTGGCCGCCAGCGTCTGGTCGAACGACCTGTCGCGCGTGCACCGCGTGGTGCCGCGCCTGAAGGCCGGCATCGTCTGGGTCAACACCCACAACATGCTGGACAACAACCTGCCGTTCGGCGGCCACAAGCAGTCGGGCTACGGCCGCGACCTGGGGCGCGCCGCGATCGAGCAGTACACCGAACTCAAGTCGGTGTGCATCGCGTACTGAGACGAGAAGACACCGCGCGTTCCATCCGCCCCGCTCCGCGGCCGGGGCTCCACCCAAGAGGAGACACCACCATGACGATCGCCACCCGCATTCCCGCATCCCGTCCGCTGGCCCTGGCCGCCCTGGGCCTGGCCGCCACCCTGTGGGGCGGCAGCGCCGCCGCCCAGTCCTGCGGCCTGAACAACGGCAAGAAAGCCACCGGCGAGCCGATCCCGATCGGCGCCGTGGTCGGCAAGACCGGGCCGGACGACTTCAGCGCCTCGGGCGCGGCGGCCGCGGCCTACTTCAAGTGCGTCAACGAGAACGGCGGCATCAACGGCCGGCCGGTCGAGTACATCGTGGCCGACGACCAGTGGAACCCCGAGGTGGCGGCGCAGGTGGCCTCCAAGCTCGTGAAGGACCGCAAGGTACTGGCCATGGCCGGCAACACCAGCTTCGTGGAGTGCGGCGCCAACGCCAAGATGTACGCGCAGGAAGACGTGATGGTGATCGCCGGCACCGGCGTGCCGCGCGAGTGCTTCTTCGCGAAGAACTACGTGCCGCTGAACGCCGGCCCGCGCGTCTCGGCCACCGTGGCCGCGATGTACGCGGCGCAGAAGTACAAGGCGAAGAAAATGGTCTGCATCATCCCCAACATCCCGAGCCTGGGCAACTGGGCCTGCGAGGGCCCGAAGGAGTGGGGCCGCAAGAACGGCGTGGAGGTGGAGACGCTGACCATCGACCCGGGCTCGGCCGACCCGACCTCGGTGGTGTTGCAGGCCGCCGCCAAGAAGCCCGACGCCGTGATCTTCAACGTGCCCAAGGGCATCCTGGTGCCCATGCTGGGCGCCGCCGAGCAGCAGAACCTGGGCAAGAAGATCCGCTTCCTGTCGGCCGCGCCGGCCTACAACGTCGAGGTGCCCAAGGCCATCGGCGCCTACTGGAAGGGCAACTTCGACACCAACCTGGAGTTCCAGCCGCTGGAGTCGGCCGGCCCCGACAACAAGAACTGGCTGGCGGTGATGGACAAGTACGGTACCAAGGGCGACCCGCGCGACACCTTCTCGCAGGCCGGCTACCTGGCCGCGCGCCTGCTGACCGAGACGCTGCTCAAGCTCGACCCGAAGAAGCTCGACCGCGCCACGGTCGGCGAGGCCCTGCGCAAGGTCAGCGGCTTCAAGAGCGACATCCTGTGCAAGCCGTTCTACATCGGCGCCGGCCAGCGCCACAACGCCAACAACAGCGGCCCGATGATGCAGTCCGCCGGCAACGGCTGGACCCTCACCGCGCCCTGCCTCACGGCCGACGACCCCGAGCTGGCGGACGTGCGGGCCGACGAACAGAAGATGAGCCTCAGGTAACGGGCCGCCGCCTCGATCCCCGCCCCGCGAGACCCCTCCGCCGTGGACACGCTTCTTCCCTTCTTCGTCTCGGGCCTGGGCCTGGGGGCGGTGTATGCCCTGTCGGGCGTCGGCCTGGTGGTGCTGTTCCGCTCGGCCGGCGTGCTCAACTTCGCCTTCGGGGCGATCGGGGCGCTGGGCGCCTACGTGGCCTGGTCGGCGCTGGAGCGCGACTGGCCGCTGGCGCTGGCCTGCGCCGCCTGCGTGGCCAGCTCGATGGCGCTGTCGCTCGGCTACGGCCGGCTGCTGGCGCCGCTGCTGGCGCAACGCGAGCCGACCATCCGCAGCATCGCCACGCTGGGCTTCGCGCTCATCGTGACCGGCTTCACCGAGTGGTACTGGGACGAGCAGCCGCGCCGCCTGAGCCTGCCCACCGACGCCGACGGCGTGGAGTTCGCCACCGCGCTGGGCGACGTGCGGCTGACCTACACGCGGCTCATCGGCCTGGCGCTGGCCGGGCTCATGGTGCTGGCCATCGGGCTGCTGCTGTCGCGCACGCGCATCGGCCTGAAGATGCGCGCCCTGGCCAACGACCGCGACCTGAGCGCGCTGCTGGGCATCCGCGTGCTGCAGGTGGACACCGTGGCCTGGGTGCTCAGCGGCGCCTTCGCCGGTGTGTGCGGCCTGCTGCTGGCCAACATGGTGCGGCTGCAGGCCACGCTGCTGACTTTTCTCGTGATCCCGGCCTTCGCCGCCGCCATCCTGGGCCGGCTGCACTCGCTGCCGGCCACGGTGGCGGCGGGCCTGGGCATCGGCGTGCTGGAGGCCCTGGCCATCACGGTGCCCGGCTTCGCCGCCTACCGCACCGCCACGCCCTTCCTGGTGGCGCTGGTGGCCATCCTGTTCTTCCGCAACACGGCCCGCAAGGCCTGAACCGCCCGCAGCCCATGTCGCTCGCTCCCTCCTCGTTCGCCGCCCTGGGCACCGCCGCGCGCGCCGAGGCGGCCCCAGCGCCGCCCGATGCCGCGGCGCTGCACCGCGCGCTGGCCGGCGTGTCGCGCCAGGCCTGGCGCTCGCTCGCCGTCATGGTGTGCGCGGTGCTGCTGTTTGGCCTGCTCGCGTCGTGGCTGGCCAATGCCTACTGGATCAAGACGCTGACCTCGGCGCTCGCGCTGTCGGTGGCGGTGGCCGGCGTGGCGCTGCTGTACGGCCAGCTCGGCCTGGTGAGCCTGTGTCAGCACGCGCTGCTGGGTGCGGGCGGCTGGGTGGCGCTGCGCCTGAGCCACGGCCTGCAGTGGCCGTTCGAGCTGAGCGTGCTGGCCGGCGGCCTGAGCGCGGCGCTGATCGGCATGCTGGCCGGCCTGCCGGCGCTGCGGCTGCGCGGACTGTACCTGGCGCTGGTCACGCTCATGATGGCCGGCGGCTTCCAGGTGCTGGCGACGGCCATCGGTTTTCCCGACGGCGGCGCTGGCTGGCTCGGCCGCATGATGGGCAGCGAGCGGCTGTTGATGCCGCGCCCGGCGCTGGCGCTGTCCGACGCGGCCTACCTGCGCTACACCGCCGCCTGGCTGGCCGCCGTGCTGGCGCTGGTGGAGCTGCACCGGCGCACGCGGGCCGGCCGCTCCTGGGCGCTGATCCGGCGCGGCGAGGCGGCCGCCACGGCAGCCGGCGTCAACATCCTGCTGTACCAGACCTGGGCCTTCGGACTGGCGGGCTTCTGCGCCGGCGCCGGCGGCGCGCTGCTGGCCGGCGGCGTGGGCCAGCTCGACGGGCGCGCCTTCACGGCGGGCGACTCGGTGATGATGTTCGCGCTCAGCGTGGTGGGCGGCGCCTACCACTGGCTGGG
Source organism: Variovorax terrae (assembly GCF_022809125.1). NCBI lineage: Bacteria > Pseudomonadati > Pseudomonadota > Betaproteobacteria > Burkholderiales > Comamonadaceae > Variovorax > Variovorax terrae. The sequence continues at coordinate 683,168 of NZ_JALGBI010000003.1, forward strand.
CGCGGTGGTCGCGGGGCTGCTGCTGCGCGCCGTGCCGGCGCTGCTGACCGATTTCAACGTCAACGGTTTCCTGGCGCAGATCTTCTTCGGTGCGGCGCTGCTGCATGCGCTGGTCACGGCGCCCGGCGGCATCGCCGGGCAGTGGCTGGCGCTGGCCGGGGCGCTGGGGCACCGGCTGCGGCCGGCGGCGCAGGGGGAGGGGAGGCCATGATCCGAATCGAGAACCTCACGGTGCGCTTCGGCGGCGTGCGCGCCATCGACGCGCTGAGCGCCGAGCTGGCCGCGCCGGTGTGCGGCCTGATCGGGCCCAACGGCGCAGGCAAGACCACGCTGGTCAACGTGCTTAGCGGCCTGGTGTGGGCCGCCGAGGGGCAGGTGACGGTGGACGGCACCGAGCTCTTGGCGCTGCGGCCGGCGCAGCGCGTGCGCTTCGGGCTGCGCCGCTCGTTCCAGACCGAGCAGGTGGTCGAGGACCTGAGCGTGTGGGACAACGTGCAGGCCGTGCTCGACCACGTGCCGGCCGGCGCGGGCAGCGCCTTCGAGCAGGTGGCGCGCGTGCTCGGCCATGTGGGGCTGGCCGGCGCGGCCACGCGGGCGGGGGCGCGGCTCAACCTGTTCGAGCGCCGCATGGTGGAGATCGCCAAGGCGCTGGTGGGCCGGCCGCGCCTGCTGCTGCTGGACGAGCCCGGCGCCGGCCTGACCGAGCACGAGGCCATGCGGCTGCGCGAGGTGCTGCTCGGCATCCCGGCGTTCTGCGGCGCGCAGGTGCTGCTGATCGACCACGACGTGGACCTGATCGCCGACACCTGCGCCGAGACGCTGGTGCTGGACTTCGGGCGCCGGCTGGCGCTGGGCCCGACGCGCGAGGTGCTGCAGGACCCGGCCGTGCAGCGCGCCTACCTGGGAGCGGAAGCATGACGACAGTGATGGATGCTGGCGCAGGCAGGGAGCTGGAACTCGACCAACTGATGGTGCAGCGCGGCGGCAAGCCCGTGCTGCACGGCGTGAGCCTGCGCATCGCGCGCGGCGAGGTCACGGCCCTGGTGGGCGCCAACGGCGCCGGCAAATCGACCACCGTGATGGCGCTGGCCGGCGTGCTGCCGCTGAGCGCGGGCCAGGTGCGGCTGGACGGCCGGCCGCTGGCGCTGCGGCGGCCCGAGGCGGTGCGCGCGCAGGGCGTGGCGGTGGTGCCCGAGGGCCATCGCGTGCTGGGCGACCTGTCGGTGCAGGACAACCTGCTGGCCGCCGCCACCGCGCTGCCGGCGCCGCAGGCGCGCGCCGCGGTGGCGGAGATGTTCGCGCTGTTCCCTGAACTGATGCCCAAGCGCGACACGCCGGGCCGGCTGCTGTCGGGCGGGCAGAAGCAGATGGTCTGCATCGCGCAGGCGCTGGTGGCGCGGCCGCGCTATCTGGCCATCGACGAACTCTCGCTCGGCCTGGCGCCGGCCGTGGTGAAGCGGCTGGCCGGCGTGGTGCAGGCGGTGGCGCGCCAGGGCGTGGGCGTGCTGCTGATCGAGCAGTTCACCACGGTGGCGCTGGCGGTGGCCAGCCGCGCCTATGTTCTGGAGCGCGGGCGCGTGGCGTTCGAGGGCAGCGCGGCCGAGCTGCGCGCGCACCCCGAGATCCTGCACAGCAGCTATCTCGCGGCCTGAGCGGGCTTCAGTGTGTGGTGAGGGATGAGGGCTGGCCGTCGCCGGCCTCGCCGCGTTGCAGGAACTCGCGCGGCGTGAGGCCGTAGCGTTCCTTGAAGGCGCGGCTGAAATGCGCCTGGCTGCTGAAGCCCCAGCGGAACGCGATCTCGGCGATCGACACGCGCGCGCCGCTGCTGGCGGCCTCGGCCAGCGCGTCGCGGCAGCGCGCCAGGCGGCTGTGCCAGATGTAGCGGTCCAGCGTGACGCCTTCCTCCTCGAACACGCGGTGCAGGTAGCGCTTGGAGCAGCGCATCTGCTCGGCGATGCGGTCCAGCGACAGCTCCGGGTCCACCAGGTGCGCCTGCACGTGCTGCTTGACGCGCGCGCGCAGCACGGCCGGCAGGCACACGTGCTCGCCGTAGGCGTTCTGGTGCGCGGCCAGCGTGGAGCTCAGCAGGCCGACGATGGTTTCCGACAGCGGCAGCCCGGCCGCGCCCGGCAGCGTGGGCAACTGGTCGGACAGCGAACCGAGGAACGAGGCCAGCAGGCGGAACAGGCCCTGCAACTGCACGTCGCCGATCTGCGAGGTGTGCAGGTTGGGCACGGCGAAGCCCTGCAGCTTGGGCCGCGGGATCTGCACCACCAGGTGCTTGTAGCGGCGCGGGCTGTGGATGCAGTAGGGCTGGGCCGGGTCGTACAGGCTCCAGTCGGTGTGGCCGAGCGTGACGGTGGCGTCGCGCTGCATGATCTCGCTGCGGCCTTCGAGCTGCAGCAGCAGCTTGAAGTAGTCCGAGCCGTGGTCGCGCAGGTGGCGCGGCGGGCGCTCCACGTCGTTGCCCGAGGCGCTGATGCTGAACACGCGCAGCGGGCCGACCTGGTAGGCCTGCATCTGGGCCTCGAAGGCTTCGGGCTCCTCGCAGTGTGCGTCGAGGTGGCCGAAATAGCGCGTGACCGCCTCGCCCCAGCATTGGGCGCGTTCCTGAGGCAGGGCATGGCGGGTGGTGAAGTGGCGGGCGTCCACGATAGAACGGGCAGCGCTGCACGGTGCCGGCGCTGTGCCGATGATGAATATGTTAAGTAATTCATTGTCGGCGGCCGGCCCCGCTGCGGCGCTAGGGAAAACACCAGTCGGGCCGGGCGCGGCGGCTCAGGCCGAGGGCGGCGCGGGGGTGGCGGCCGTGGCGCAGGCGCGGCAGACGCAGGCCAGGCGGCGTGCCTCGGTCGGGATGCGTTCGAGCACCACGCGCTCGAAGCGCACCGTGGTGCACCAGCATGGCGGCTGCGGCTCGCCCGTGTCGCGCTGGCGCTGCATGGCGCAGTCGTTGGGCTGGCCGCACAGCGGGCAGCGGCGGGGATCGGGGGCGGTGGACATGGCGGGACGGGGCTTCAGTGTAGGCCAGCGGGCCTGCACAGGCCCGTGAGGGCTTTTTTTGAATCAAATGGGCCTGATGTCCAGGCGGGGTGGTTCTTTGGTGCTATCAAAACGATAGTAATCAGGCGGCCTGCAGTTCGGCCGGCACCGAGGAAGGCCCGGCCGCCGGCTGGGCCAGCGCGTCGAGGGCGTGGGCCACCACCTCGTGCGCGTCCACCGGGCGCAGCAGGCGGTCGCGGATCAGGCGCTCGCAACTGCGCTTGGTCATGGAGTGGGGCTGGCCGCCATGGCTCACGAACATGAACAGCGTGCCCTTGGTGCTGGCCCAGATCAGCTGGGCGCGCAGCCAGCGCCGCTTGGAGTACAGGTCGACCCAGCTGCCCTCGCGCAGCGACAGCAGGATCTGCCCCGGGTCCAGCGGGGCGTCGTCGCCGGGGCTGGCGGCCGGCGGCGCGTCGGGCAGGGCCGGGGCCAGCGCGGCCGCGACGGAGTCGTTGGGTATGGGGGCCAGCACGCCGAGGTCGGACGGCAGCGTGTCCTCGAAGCCGGCGGCATCGAGTTCCTGCGGGCCGAGCCAGGGCTGGCCGGCCGCCTTGGGGGTGCGCTGCTCGGCGGTGGCCATGGGCAGGTCTTCCGCATCCTCCAGCACCATCGCGGCGGATTCGAGCTCCATGGGGGCGGATAGCAGGTCCATCGAGGCCGATTCCTGCGCATCGCGCCGGCTCTTGGCGCGGCGCAGCTTGAGCACCGGGCGGTGCAGCTTCATCATGGCGTCGAAGAACGGCTGGTTCTCGCGCGGGTCCTGCCCCAGCAGGTCCAGCCCCGTGTGCAGGGTGCTCAGCATGCCGGGGATCATCTCGATCAGCCGCACGGGGCGGCGCAGGGTGACTTCCTTCTTCACGCTCCACAGCAGGTCGGGCACCACCGAGCCAAAGCCCTGCGGATCGATCTGGTTGTGGCGGTCGGTCAGCCGCGCGTGCGCCATCACCAGCGACCAGGGGCCGAACAGGAAGTCGAGCACCACGCCGGGCACGTTGTCGAGGTCGGTGCGCGAGCTGAGGTTCCAGGCGATCTGGTCGGCCATGGCCTGCCGCTCCTCGGCGAAGCGCATGGCCTGAACGACGTCGCCGTGCTGCTCGTGCTCCTGGCGGTCCTGCGCCGTCCACAGCGCGCCGAGCTGGCTCAGCGCCGTGGCGAAGGGCGAGGCATCCTCGATGCCCTCGACCTGGTTGAGCGTGTTGAACGACTCGGCGACGGGCTGGAAGAAGGCGGCGAATTCGGAGCTGAATTCGTCGTTGTACTTGAAGCTGCGCTGGGCCACCTGCTCCATCAGGCGCCGGGCCGGATGGCGCTCGTCGCTGAGAAAGCGCGAGTCGACCATGGCCAGGCGCAGCAGCGAGGGCTCCAGCGCCACGATGGCCTCGCGCACCGGCACCAGCAGGCGCGGGTCCTGCGCCACCTGGTTGACGACCTTGCGCACCACCTCCAGGCCGAGCACCTGGCCCACGCGCGTGGCGTCCTTGCGCAGCTGGGTGCGCACCAGGGCCCGTTCGCGGGCGCGCCCGTAGACGCCCCAGATCTGCGAGCTGAGCTGGCTCAGCACGTCGACGAAGCGCGGCGGCCGGTCGACCGCGGGCAGGGCCTGGTACTGCGGCGGCGGCTCGTCGAACCAGTCGTCCTGCGCGCTGTCGGGCGTGGCCTTCAGCGCGGCCAGTTCCTGGTCGACCGCCGCGTAGTACGAGGGCGCGAGCCCGTGCTGGGCATGGCCGCCGCCGTGGAACAGGAAGTCCTGGAACAGCGCGTCGTTGATGTCGTGGGCCGACAGGTCGGCGTACTGGGACGGCGGCTTGGCGCCAGCGCCCCCTGTGCCGGGGCCGGCCGCGCCAGGGGCCGTGCCAGGCGCGGTGCCGGCACCCGCCGGGCCCCGGCTGCCCACGCTGGCCGGGGCCTGCAGCACGCGGTAGCTGGCGGCGCGCACGTTGGCGCGCTTGAGCAGTTCGACCAGCCCCTCGTACAGCGCCTTGAGTTCGCGGCCCAGCGGCTCGGCCATGTGCCGGAGCCACAGGGCGCCGACGGCCGGCTCGGCCTGCGCCGCGCTGCCGATCAGCGTGCGCAGCACCTGCGCAAAGATCTCGGGCCGCACCGGGTTGCGCTCGGGCGCCACGTTGGCGAGGCCCAGGGCCGAGCTGATCAGGGTGTCGAGCTCCGACAGCGTCTGGTCGACCACGGGCAGCACCTGCTGCAGCAGGCGCGAGGATTCGATGGCCTCCACCACCTGGGAGTCGTCCACCAGCGAGAACTTGCCTGCTCCGCTGCGGGCCGCCACCGGCGCTTCGGGCCGGGCCGGGGCCGGCTCGGCCGCGGCCGCCTGGAAGGCCGCCAGCAGGTCGCGCGGGTAGCGCTGGCCCCAGTCGGTTCGCTGCGCGAGCAGCTCGCGCCAGGCCAGTGCAAGCTCATTGCGCTCCGCTGCCTTGACACTCTTGTGTTCGGCCTGCTGCAGCACCGACACCGCATGGTCCACGCAATGCTCCAGCGCCGGTTTCGAGGCGGCGGCGGCGGCCTGGAAGCACTGCTGAAGAATGGGGGGATGCGAAGCCATGGCGAAAAACGGTTGGCCCGAGTTTAAAAGGGGTGGATGGCGTTTGTGCCACAAAAGCGCCTGCGCGGGGCACTCTGTGCAATGGCGCCACGCTGCCGGGCCCAGGGAAGCAATACTTTGTTACGACTTGGGCGGGGTGGTGCGAAGGCCCTGACGCGGCGCGCGGCGCAGGGGAGCTGTGGGCGAAACCCCGACCGGAACGGACAGGGCGCCCATGGGCGCCCTGCTCAATGTATCGAGGTGTATCCGCGGCGCCGCGCTCAGCCTGCCAGCCGCTCAGGCCTGGGCCTTGACCTTCAGCCGCCAGGCGTGCAGCAGCGGCTCGGTGTAGCCGCTGGGCTGCACCAGGCCCTTGAACACCAGGTCGGTGGCGGCCTGGTAGGCGGCGCCGCTGTAGTTGCCCGTCATGGGCTGGTACAGCGGGTCGCCGGCGTTCTGCTTGTCCACCACCTTGGCCATGCGCTTGAAGGTGGCGTTCACCTGGGCCTTGGTCACCACGCCGTGGTGCAGCCAGTTGGCGATGTGCTGGCTGCTGATGCGCAGCGTGGCGCGGTCTTCCATCAAGCCCACGTTGTGGATGTCGGGCACCTTGGAGCAGCCCACGCCCTGGTCGATCCAGCGCACCACGTAGCCCAGGATGCCCTGGGCGTTGTTGTCCAGCTCCTGCTGCTTCTGCTCGGGCGTCCACTTGTCCTGCTTGACCACCGGGATCTGCAGCAGGTCGGCCAGGATGGCGTCGCGCTGGGCGTCGGCGTCGGTCTTCTCCAGCGTCTTCTGCACCGCGAACACGTCCACCTGGTGGTAGTGCAGGGCGTGCAGCGTGGCGGCCGTGGGCGAGGGCACCCAGGCGGTGTTGGCTCCGGCCTTGGGGTGCGCGATCTTCTGCTTGAGCATGTCGGCCATCAGGTCGGGCATGGCCCACATGCCCTTGCCGATCTGGGCCTTGCCGCGCAGCCCGCACGACAGGCCCACCAGCACGTTGCTCTTCTCGTAGGCGGTGATCCAGGGCGTGGTCTTCATGTCGCCCTTGCGCAGCATGGCGCCGGCCTGCATGGCGGTGTGCATCTCGTCGCCGGTGCGGTCCAGGAAGCCGGTGTTGATGAAGGCCACGCGGCTGGCGGCGGCGGCGATGCAGGCCTTGAGGTTGACGCTGGTGCGGCGCTCCTCGTCCATGATGCCGAGCTTGACGGTGCTGTCGGCCAGGCCCAGCAGCTTCTCGACGCGGCCGAACAGCTCGGCGGCGAACGCCACCTCGGCCGGGCCGTGCATCTTGGGCTTGACAATGTAGACCGAGCCCTTGCGCGAGTTGCGGATGCCCGCGACGCCATCGGCGGAGCTTCCCATCTGTTGGCCGTGGCCCTTTTGCAGGTCGTGCAGCGCGATGGCGGTGGTGACCACCGCATCCATGATGCCCTCGGGGATCTCGCGGGAGCTGCCGTCGGCGGCGGTGTAGAGGATGGCCGGGTTGGTCATCAGGTGGCCCACGTTGCGCACGAACATCAGCGAGCGGCCGTGCAATGTGACGCTGCCGCTGCCATTGGGCGCGGTGTAGGCACGGTCTGGGTTGAGGCCGCGGGTGAAGGTCTTGCCGCCCTTGGTGACCTGCTCGGTCAGCGTGCCCTTGAGGATGCCCAGCCAGTTGCCGTAGGCCAGCACCTTGTCGTCGGCGTCCACCACGGCCACCGAGTCTTCCAGGTCGAGGATGGTGGAGAGTGCGGACTCGATCACGAGGTCGCTCACGCCGGCCGCATCGGAGGCGCCGATCGGGGTGGCGCGGTTGATCTGCAGGTCCAGGTGCAGGCCGTTGTGCTGCAGCAGCACCGACGACGGCGCGGCGGCCTCGCCCTGGTAGCCGATGAACTGGGCGGCCTTGGCCAGTGGGGTGGTGGCGCCGTTCTTCAGCGTCACGACCAGTTGGCCGTTCTTCACCGCATAGCCGGTGGAATCGACGTGCGAGCCTTTCTTCAGCGGCGCGGTGCGGTCCAGCACGTGGCGTGCGTATTCGATCACCTTGGCGCCGCGCACCGGGTTGTAGCCCTTGCCTTTTTCGGCGCCGCCGGTCTCGGCGATGGCGTCGGTGCCGTACAGCGCGTCATAGAGCGAGCCCCAGCGCGCATTGGCGGCGTTGAGCGCGTAGCGCGCGTTCAGGATCGGCACCACCAGCTGCGGGCCGGCCTGGGCGGCCAGCTCGGCATCCACGTTCCTGGTGGTGGCGCGGGCCTTGGCCGGCGGCGGCACGAGGTAGCCGATCTTCTCCAGGAAGGCGCGGTAGGCCTTCATGCCGCGGGCGCCCTGGATCGGGCCGGGGTGGGCTTTGTGCCAGGCGTCCAGCTCGGCCTGCAGGCGGTCGCGCTCGGCCAGCAGGGCGATGTTCTTGGGTGCGAGGTCGGCCACGATGGCGTCGAAGCCTTTCCAGAACGCGGCGCTCTCGACGCCGGTGCCGGGCAGCACCTGGTCCTCGATGAAGCGGTGGAGGTTGGACGCGACCTGGAGTCGGTGGATGGCGGTGCGGGCGGTCATGAGAGGGTTCTCCTTGATGAGTCGATGCGATGGAAATCAGAAAAATGAAAGCACGTCGCGCAGGCTGCTGCCGGTGCGGGTGGGTGGGGTGCCGAGCTCTTCGAACGGCAGGCGGTAGCGGTTGACCCACAGCGTCTGGTAGCCGTACCAGGTGGCGGCCAGCGCGTCCCAGCCGTTGCAGCTCACGAACACGATCTGCCGCGGCTCCAGCCCGGTGGCCTGCGGCCCGAGCGCGTAGGCGTCGGGATGGGTCTTGTAGCGGCGCACCGCGTCCACGCTCAGCACATGGTCGAGCAGGCCCTCGAGCCCGGCCGAGCGCACGGCCACGCCGAGCATGGCCGGGTCGCCGTTGGACAGGATGCCGGTCGTGAGGCCGCGGGCCTTGAGCTGCTGCAGCACCTCGCGGTTCTCCGGGAAGGCGCTCAAATGCCGGTACTGGTTCATCAGCTGCTCGGTTTTGGCCTCGAATCCGCCGGAGGTCCAGGCGTACTGGGTGTCTGGCGCTATCTTTTTAATAGCGTACACGAGCGCCGAGCGGGTCAGCTCCCAGAACGGCCGGTAGTGCGCGCCGTCGTTGCTGGTGGTGACCAGCCGCGTGTAGTCGATCTGCTTGTCGCGCCACAGCACGCTCAGCGCCGTGCCGTGGCCGGGAAAGAGCTGCTCTGCCAGCAGGCCCACGCTGTACACGTCGAACAGCGTGCCATAGGCATCGAACAGCACGGCGCGCGGCGCACCCGCAGGGGGCGCGGCTGACCTGCCTTGGGAGGCTGCGCGTGGTTTGTCCATGGCCTTACTTTATTTGATACTTTGACACTGATTAAGTATCAATTTTTCCAATTATCTTTGACTTGATTGAGGCTAATTGAACGGGCAGCGCCGGCTTTCATGAAAGGGTTGGCCCGGATGCCGTGCGCAAGAGGGGGCGATATATTTAATGTGTTAAATGATTTCACCCCCTGCTTCCCAGGGGGCTGCCGCCTCCATGCTGCTTCTTGCCTCCAATGAAAACCCGCTGGGCATGCCCGAATCCGCGCGCCGCGCCGTCGCGGCCTGCCTGGGCGATGCCGGCTGCTACCCCGATGCCAACGGCACGGCCCTCAAGCAGGCGCTGGCCGAGCGCCTGGGCCTCGGCGCCGACTGGCTGACGCTGGGCAGCGGCTCCAGCGAAATCCTGGAGCTGGCGGCCCAGGTCTGCGTCGAGCCGGGCCAGAAGATCGTCTATTCCGAGTACGGCTTCATCGTCTACGGCCAGGCCGCCGCCCACGCCCGCGCGCAGGCGGTGGTGGTGCCCGCGCGCGACTTCGGCCACGACCTGGGCGCCATGCGGGCGGCCATCGACGGCGCCACGCGCCTGGTCTTCATCGCCAACCCCAACAACCCGACCGGCACCTTGCTGGCACCGGCGGACCTGCTGGCCTTCATCGAGGCGGTGCCGGCCGGCGTGGCGGTGCTGCTGGACGAGGCTTACACCGAGTACCTGGCCCCGGCCCAGCGCTACGACAGCATGGCCTGGGTGCGGCGCTTTCCCCACCTGATCGTCGCGCGCACCTTCTCCAAGGCCTACGGGCTGGCCGGCCTGCGCATCGGCTACGGCGCGGCCCAGCCGGCGCTCACGGCGCGGCTCAATGCGCGGCGCCCGCGCTTCAACGTGAGCACGCCGGCGCAGGCCGCGGCCCGGGCGGCGCTGGCCGACGCGGACTGGCTGGCGCGCAGCTACGACGTCAACACCGCGGGCCGCAGCCAGCTCGAGGCCGGCTTTCGCAGCCTGGGGCTGCACTGCGTGCCGTCGCACGGCAACTTCGTGCTGGTGCGCGTGGGCGACGCGCCCGCCGTGCACGCGGCGCTGCTGGCGCGCGGCATCGAGGTGTCGCGGGTCGACCCCTACGGCCTGCCGCAGTGGCTGCGCGTGAGCGTGGGCCTGCCCGAGCACAACAGCCAGCTGCTGGACGCGCTGGGGCAGGCGCTGGCCGCCGCCGGATGAGCATCGTTTCCCCACCCGGGCCGGCCCGCACCGCCTCACCGGGCCGCGCGGGCCGGCCCCATGACAACCACAACCTCATCGAAGGAGACACGGCACCATGAAACGTCGTCAACTGGCCCTGGCCGCCACCGCCCTCGCGGCCCTCACGCTGGCCGCCCCCGCGCTGCGGGCGCAGGACAAGCCGCCCATCAAGATCCTGGTGGGCTTTCCGCCCGGCGGCTCGGCCGACGTGGTGGCGCGCGTGGTGGCCGACAAGATGCGCGTCTCGCTCGGCCAGAACGTGATCGTGGACAACAAGCCCGGCGCCGGCGGGCGCGTGGTGCTGGGCGAGCTCAAGCGCGCGGCGCCCGACGGCCAGGTGCTGGTGTTCTCGCCCAGCGGCGCGCTGGTGATCCAGCCCTGGCTGTTCAAGAACCTGGGCTACGACCCGGCCAGGGATTTCACGCCCATCGCGCAGGCCAGCACCTTCGACTTCGCGTTGACGGTGGGGCCGGGCGCGCCCGCGGGCACCGACGTGAAGGGCCTGTTCGCCTGGATGAAGGCCAACCCGGGCAAGGCCAACTACGCCACCTCGGGCGCGGGCACGGTGCCGCACTTCGCGGGCCAGCTCATCGGCCAGGCCGCGGGCGTGCCGATGACCCACGTGGCCTACAAGGGCGGCGCGCCGGCCGCGCAGGACCTGATGGGTGGCCAGGTGCCGCTGATGGTGGACACCGCCTCCGAAACCATCGAGCAGCACAAGGCCGGCAAGGTGCGCATCATCGCCGTCACCGGCGAGGCGCGCAGCAAGTCGCTGCCCGACGTGCCCACGCTGCGCGAGCTCGGCTACAACGTGCAGGCCGATGCCTTCTTCGGCCTCTACGGCCCGGCCGGCATGGCGCCCGAACTGGCGAGCCGCCTCAGCCGCGCCGTGGCTGACGCGCTGCGCCAGCCCGACGTGCAGGAAAAAATCTACGGCTTCGGCCTGGTGCCGGCCTATGCCACGTCGGAGCAGCTGGCGGCGATCCAGGCCGCGCACTACAAGCGCTGGGAAGAGCCGATCAAGGCGTCGGGGTTCAAGGCGGAGTAGCCGGGCGGGCGGCGATGTTGCAGGGGCGGCGAGCCCCTAGGCTTCGACAAGGCCGGGCATCGGCACGTCGGGGTTCACGTCGGCCTCATAGTCCACCCCGCCGATCCCGAATCCGAAGAGCCGTAGGAACTCCGCCTTGTAGCCGGCGAAATCGGTGAGTTGGTCGAGGTTGTCGTTGGTGACCTGGTTCCAGAGCTGCTGCACGCGGACCTGCACGTCCGGGTCCAACTCCTTGCCGTCCGCGCGCAGGCGGCCCTCGGCGTCCATCAGCGGCGATGCGCCATACAGGCTATCGCGGTAGAGCCCGTAGACCTGCTCGATGCAGCCCTCGTGGGTGCCTTGTTCCTTCATGACCTTGAACAGCAGCGAGAGGTACAGCGGCATCATGGGGATGGCGGAGCTCGCCTGGGTGACGACGGCCTTCAGCACCGAGACGCGCGCATCGCCGCCGTGGGCGGCCAGGCCCGCGCGCAGGCCGAGGACGGTGCGGTCCAGGTCCTTCTTGGCCGCGCCGATGGAGCCGTTCCAGTAGATGTCGCGGGTGATCTGTTCGCCCAGGTAGGTGAAGGCGGTGGTCCTGGCGCCGTCGGCCAGCACGCCGGCGGCCTGCAGCGCGTCGATCCACATCCGCCAGTCTTCGCCGCCCATCACGGCCACCGTGCTGTCGATCTCGTCCTGCGTCGCCGGCTGCAAAACCGTCTCCTTGACGACCTCGCTGTCGGTGTCGAGGCCGCGCAGGTGGACCGCCTGGCCGATGGGCTTGAGCGTCGAGGTGAAGACCCCGCCGGTCTTCGGGTGGGTGCGTCTCGGCGCAGCCAGGCTGTAGACGACCAGGTCGACCTGGCCCAGATCCTGCCGGATCACGTCGATGGTCTTTTGCTTGACCGCGTCGGAAAAGCCATCGCCATTGATGCTCTTCGCATAGAGGCCTTCGGCGGCAGCGGACCGGTGGAACGCGGCCGTGTTGTACCAGCCCGGCGAGCCGGGCTTGCTGCTGTTGCCGCGGCGTTCGAGGAAGACGCCGAGCGTGCTGGCGCCGCAGCCAAAGGCCGCCGTGATCCTCGCGGCCAGGCCGTAGCCGGTCGATGCGCCGATCACCAGGACCTTCCTGGGCCCGCCGGCGATGCGGCCCTGGGCCGCCACGTAGTCGATCTGTTGCCTGACATTGGCTTCGCAGCCCACGGGATGAGTCGTGACGCAGATGAAGCCGCGCACTCGCGGTTGGATGATCATGGAAGGTTCGCTGGTGGAAGGCCGGGCCTGCAGTGAGGAGGCGCAGGAAACGTCGCACATTGTAGGCAGGCCGGAACAGCCCGGTCCACAGTCACACCTTGCCGCTCAGTGCTCGCGCGGCCATGAGCACCTGCTTCGCATAGCGCTCGTCATACCGATGCGTGGGCATGGTCAGCGTGACGGCCGCGGCGATCTGGCCGTCCGCGTGGAACACCGGGGCCGAGACGCCGGCCACCTCGGCCAGGCGATCGCCGATGGCGGTGTAGTAGCCCTGTTCGCGGATCTGCGCATAGAGCTTGCGGTCGCGGGCGCTGGCGGCCTTGGCCGCCGGTGCATCGAAGGCGGCCAGCACGCGCGCGCCGGTGCCGCGGTTGGCGGGCAGGATGTCGCCGGCCTTGATGTGGTCGCGGATCGGGTGCGGCGAGTCCACGCGGTACAGGCACAGCCGGGCCTCGCCCTGGCGCACATGGTAGGCCGCGCTTTCGCCGGTGGCGGCCACCAGGTGCCGCAGCACGGGCATGACCACCCGGTCCAGCGAGAACGAGGCGGCGTAGATGCCGTGCAGGCGCGCGATCTCGCTGCCCAGCCCATAGCGGCCATCGTCGAGCTGCTGCACCAGCCGGGCATGGATCAAAGAGGCCAGCAGGCGCAGCACCGTGCTCTTGTAGAGCTGGGTGCGCTGGGCCAGCTCGGCCAGCGTGAGGGCCGTGTCCGTGCTGCGGAAGGCGCCAAGCAGCGACAGCGCACGGTCCACCGAGGCCGCCCCGCCGGGCGCGGCGTGGGCGTCGGCCACCGATTCAGTCTGGGCTTTGCGCGGCATACATGGAACTCCTCATGCTCCCGGCTTGACAGCCGGAGGGCGATGGTCAATTATTTTATGAGAAAGAATATGGTTCTATCTTACAGAATATGCAAATTCAACCCGACATGGATGTACTGATCAGCGAGGTCGGTCCGCGCGACGGCCTGCAAAGCGTGGCGCGCACCATGCCCACAGCCGACAAGCTGCGCTGGATCGACGCGCTGCATGCCGCCGGCGTGCGCGAGATCGAGGTGGCTTCCTTCGTGCCGGCGCGCCTGCTGCCGCAGATGGCCGATGCGGCCGAGGTGGTGCGGCACGCACTCACGCTGCCCGGTCTCACGGTGATGGCGCTGGTGCCCAACCGCCGGGGCGCCGAGGCGGCGCTCGCGGCCGGCGTGCACAAGCTCACCGTGCCGGTGTCGGCCAGCGCGGCGCATTCGCTGGCCAATGTGCGCAAGACGCGCGAGGAGATGGTCGAGGAGGTGCGGGCCATCGCCGAGCTGCGCCGCGCGCTCAACCCGGCGGTGAAGCTGGAGGCCGGCATCTCCACCGCCTTCGGCTGCACGCTGCAGGGCGAAGTGGCCGAGGACGACGTGATCCGGCTGGCCGCGCAGTGCATCGAGGCCGGCGCCGACGAATCGGGCCTGTCCGACACCGTGGGCTATGCCCATCCTGCGCAAGTGCGTCGCCTGTTCCGGCGCCTGTTCGCCGAGATCGGCGACAGGGCTGGCGCGGCCCACATGCACAACACGCGCGGCCTGGGGCTGGCCAACTGCCTGGCCGCCCACGACGTGGGCGTGCGCACCTTCGACGCCTCGCTGGGCGGCCTGGGCGGCTGCCCCTATGCGCCCGGCGCCTCGGGCAACGTCGTCACCGAAGACCTGGTCTTCATGTTCGAGGCCATGGGCGTGAAGACCGGCATCGACCTTGAGCGTCTCATCGCCGCGCGCGCGCCGCTTCAGGCCGGCCTGCCCGGCGAACCCCTTTATGGCATGACGCCCGAAGCCGGCCTGTCCCGCGGATTTTCACAAGGAGTTCTTCATGGTTGAACAGGTATCCGGTCCGGCGGCATCCGATGCGGCCCCGGACGGCGAGGCGCGCCTGCCGCTGGCCGGCGTGCGGGTGGTCGAATTCACCCACATGGTGATGGGGCCCACCTGCGGCATGGTGCTGGCCGATCTGGGCGCCGAGGTCATCAAGGTCGAGCCGATCGCCGGCGACAACACGCGCCGGCTGCTGGGCTCGGGCGCGGGCTTCTTTCCGCTGTTCAACCGCAACAAGAAGAGCATCGCGGTGGACCTGCAGAAACCCGAAGGCCGCGAAGTGGCGCTCAAGCTGGTCGCCACCGCCGACGTGGTCAGCGAGAACTTCAAGCCCGGCACCATGAAGAAGCTCGGGCTCGACCACGCGGCCCTGTCGCGGCTCAACGAGCGCCTGATCTATGTGAGCCACAAGGGCTTCCTGCCCGGCCCCTACGACCACCGCACGGCGCTGGACGAAGTCGTGCAGATGATGGGCGGCCTGGCCTACATGACCGGCCCCGAGGGCCGGCCGCTGCGCGCCGGCGCCAGCGTGAACGACATCATGGGCGGCATGTTCGGCGCCATCGGCGTGATGGCCGCGCTGATGCAGCGCGCGCACACCGGCCGCGGCCAGGAGGTGCAGAGCGCATTGTTCGAGAACAACGTGTTTCTGGTCGGCCAGCACATGATGCAGTACGCCGTGACGGGCCAGCCCGCCGCGCCCATGCCCAGCCGCATCTCGGCCTGGGGCATCTACGACGTGTTCCAGGTGAAGGACGGCGAGCAGATTTTCCTGGCCGCCGTCAGCGACACGCAGTGGGCGATCTTCTGCGAGGCGCTGGGCTTTGGCGATCTCAAGGCCGATGCGCGCCTGGCCAGCAACAACGACCGGGTGCGCGCGCGGAGCTGGCTGATGCCGATCCTGCGCGAACGCCTGGCGCCGCGCAGCGCGGCCGAGCTGTCGCAGCTGTTCGAGCGCCACGCCTTGCCCTACGCGCCCATCACGCGGCCGCAGGATCTTTTCGACGACCCGCACCTGCAGGCCACGGGCGGCCTGGCGCCCATGACCCTGCCCGACGGCCGTGAAACGCAGACCGTGCTGCTGCCGCTCATGCTGGACGGGCATCGTCCCGGCGTGCGCAGCCACCCGCCGCGCCTGGGCCAGCACACCCGCGAGCTGCTGGCCTCTCTCGGCTACGGCGCCTCGGACATCGAGGCGCTGTGTGCCCAATCCATCACCACCGGAGACTGACCCCGATGAAATCCCTGCGCAAACGTACCCTCCTGGCCGCCGGCGCCGCGGCCCTGCTGGCCGGCACCGCCTCGCTGGCCCTGGCCCAGGCTTCCTGGCCGAACCAGCCCGTCAAGCTGATCGTTCCCTTCCCGCCGGCCGGCGGCACCGACGTGGTGTCGCGCCTGGTGGCGGAGAAGATCGCCACGGCCACCCAGTGGGTGATCGTGATCGACAACCGCCCCGGCGCCGGCGGCAACATCGGCCTGGATGCCGTGGCCAAGAGCCGCGCCGATGGCTACACCCTCGGCATGGGCCAGACCGCCAACCTGGCGATCAACCCCACGCTGTACCGCAAGATGCCCTATGACGCGCTCAAGGACTTCGTGCCGGTGGCGCTGGTGGCGGGCCAGCCCGTGGTGCTGGTGGTGCGGGCCGATGCGCCGTACAAGAGCCTGTCCGATCTGGTGGTCACCGCCAAGGCCAGGCCCGGCACCCTGAGCATGGCCTCGGCCGGCAACGGCACGGTGGGCCATCTCTCGGGCGAACTGTTCGGCCAGCGCGCCGGCATCAAGTTCCTGCACGTGCCCTACAAGGGCGCCGGCCCGGCCGCCACCGACCTGATGGGCGGCCAGGTGGACTTCTATTTCGCCACGCCGCAGACCGCCATCCCGCTGATCAAGGGCGGCAAGCTGCGCGCCCTGGCCGTCACCTCCATCAAGCGCGTGCCCGTGCTGCCCGATGTGCCCACGGTGGACGAGAGCGGCTACAAGGGCTTCGAGGCCAGCGACTGGAAGGCGCTGGTGGCGCCGGCCGGCACGCCGCCCGAGGTCGTGAAGAAACTCAACGCCGCCGTCGACCGCGCGCTGGGCCAGCCCGACACCCTGAGCCGCCTGCTGTCCGAAGGCAGCGTCCCGCTGGGCGGCTCGCCCGAGCGTTTTGCCCAGTTCCTCAAGGCCGAGCACGCCCGCTGGGGCGAGGCGATCCGCAAGGCGGGCGTGCAGCTCGACTGAGCGCTTTCTTCCTTTTATCCCGGGCGCGTGGCCCGGCTTGGCCGCAGTCCTGCGGGGTTCCCTCTGCGGCGGCCGGAGGCTCTTCCGAGCCTGCTATAAATCCAGGGTCTGCAATGGTGCGGATACCTATAAATTCGAGAGGGAACCCAAACATGGTGAAGACAACAACAACGGCCGTGGCGGTCGCTGCGCTGCTGGCTGCGTGCGGCGGCGGGGGTGGTGGAGGGGGAGGCGGTTCGGCACCGACGCCGGGCGTGCTGGCCACGGCGAACTACCAGGAAGTGAGCACGGCCGGAGCGGCCGCGGTGTCGAGCAGCGGGGCGCTGTCGTCCGCAATTTCCCTGGCCTCGGTGCCGGACGCCGCGCCGGTCGCCGCACCGGCGGAGGATGCCGGCAGCCTGCTGCGGCGGCTGGTGGAGCGCTATGCCCAGCCGGGCGTGATACGCGACCAGCCTCAGGCGACGGGCTCGTCGACGCAGGGCTGCGCCTATGGTGGGTCGGTACGAGCCACGGCCACCGTTGCAAATCCCAACTATCTCAGCGCTGGCGACAGCATCAGCCTGCTCTTCACCAATTGCGTGGAAGCCTCCGGGCAGCCGGGCCTCAACGGCACGCTGAACATCAGCGTCGTCAGCCCCTTGGTCATGAGCGGCAGCACGATCGTGGGCGGCGAACTCAATACCAACTCGAACGGCCTCATCGCGGGCAGCATGTCGCTGAGCGGCAATGTCAACATGAAGTTCTCGGGCAGCCAGCAGACCCAGACCTACCAGAACTACTCGGTCACCCGCGGCGGCCGCACGGCCGTCTACAACTACGCCGCGGTGCTCAGCCGTGCCACGGTGCCCAACACGCTGACCGTCAACGCCGGCGGCTCCATCACGGTGAACAACGCCAACTACACGCTGAGCACGCCGACGGCCCTGACGCTGGGCAGCAGCAGCCCCATTGGCGGCCTGATGCGCGTGAGCGACAGCGCGGGCGCGCGGGCCGACATCACGCCGGCCAGTTCCAGCACGCAGTTCAGCGTCTCGTTCTACCCGAGCGGCAGCAGCACGGCCACGGCCAGCTACACCGCCACCTGGGCCTCGCTGCAGTGATCCTGGTTTCGATGGAATAAAAGGAACGAGCGGCTTGATTTTTGACTTTTATCCGCCTAATCTCTGCGGATGGACAAACTCAAGCAGCTTGAATCCTTTGTTTCCGTCGCCACCAAGGGCAGCCTGACGGCGGCGGCCAATGCCGAGGGCGTGGCGCCGGCCATCATGGGCCGGCGGCTCGATGCGCTGGAGGAGCGGCTGGGCGTCAAGCTGCTGGTGCGCACCACGCGGCGCATCACGCTGACGCACGAGGGCAGTGCCTTTCTGGAGGACTGCCAGCGCCTGCTGGCCGACATCGCCAATGCCGAGGCCAGCGTGTCCGCCGGCGGCGTCAAGGCCAGCGGGCACCTGCGCATCACGGCGCCCGCCGGCTTCGGCCGGCGCCACGTGGCGCCGCTGGTGCCGCGCTTTCGCGAACTGCATGCCGAGGTGACGATCTCGCTCAACCTGTCCGACCGGGTGGTCGACCTGGCGGGCGAGGGCTTCGACTGCGCGGTGCGCGTGGGCGACCTGCCCGACTCCTCGCTGGTCAGCGTGCGGCTGGCCGACAACCGTCGCCTGTGCGTGGCCACGCCGGCCTACCTGCAGCGCCACGGCACGCCGCAGCACCCGAACGAGCTGGCCCGCTTCGACTGCCTGACGCTGTCGAGCGATGCCTCGCAGACGCGCGGCTGGGCGTTTCGCGTGCCGCGCAACGCCCCGGGGCAGCCGCAGGAAGGCGCCCCCGCGGACGCGGCGCGCGACGAGCTGATCTACCTCAAGCCCGGCGGCCCGCTCGACTGCTCCGATGGCCAGGTGCTGCACGACTGGTGCCAGGCCGGCTACGGCATCGCCTGGCGCAGCACCTGGGAGGTGGAGGCCGAGATCGCCGCCGGCCGGCTGGTGCCGCTGCTGGAGGAGTTCGCCGCGCCGCCCAACGGCATCTACGCGGTGTTCCCGCAGCGCAAGCACCTGCCGCTGCGCGTGCGGCTGTGGATCGACTTCCTCAAGCACAATTACGGCCAGCCCGAGTTCTGGAAAACCGCGCTGTCGCCGTCCTCCGAAAGGTAGCCCATGACGCTCGAAGCCCTGCTGGCCTATGCCCATCTGATCGCCCTGCTCACCATGGTGGTGTTCCTCGCGAGCGAGGCCGCGCTGTGCCGCGCGCAGTGGCTCAACGCCGCCGTGGTCGAGCGCCTGGGCCGGGTCGACATGATCTACGGCCTGGCCGCCGTGGCCATGCTGCTGACCGGGCTGGCGCGCACCTGGTGGGGCGCCAAGGGCCTGGCCTGGTACTGGACCAACCCGCTGCTGCACTTCAAGATCACGCTGTTCGTCGTGATCGGCCTGCTGTCGATCAAGCCCACGCTCATGTTCGCCCGCTGGCGGCGCGAGCTGCGCGCCGGCGGCGGCCTGCCCGACGAGGCGCAGATCCGGCTCGCGCGCAAGTTCGTCATGATCCAGGCGCACCTGCTGCCGCTGATCCCGCTGGCCGCGGTGTTCATGGCGCGCGGCTACGGCAAGTGACGCAGCGCAAGCCCCTCATCCTGTGCGCCGACGATTTCGCGCTGCACGAGCCGGCCTCGCGCGGCATCGCCGAGCTGGCGCGGCAGGGCCGCCTGAGCGCCACCAGCGCCATGGTGCTGTCGCCGCGCTGGGCACAGGACGCGGCGATGCTGCGCGAGCTGCGCGGGCGCCTCGACGTCGGCCTGCACCTGGACTGGACCAGCGATTTCGCGCAGGCCGCCGGCCATGGCCTGCCGCTGGGCCGCGCCATGCTGCGGGCCGCGGCCGGCGGCTTCGACCGCGCGGCCGCGCAGGCGGTGATCGAGCGCCAGCTCGACGCCTTCGAGGCGCACTGGCAGGCGCCGCCCGACCACATCGACGGCCACCAGCATGTGCAGCAGTTCGCCGGCATCCGCGAGGCGCTGGTGCAAGCCCTGGCGCGGCGCTACGCGGCCCGCCCGCCCTGGCTGCGCATCTCGCGGGTGGGCGCGGGCCAGGCCGGCCTGAAAGGGCGGGTGATCACCGTGCTCGGGGCGAATGCTCTCAAAAAGATAGCTGAAAACAACGGTGTGACGGGGACATCCAGCCTCTGGGGTGTCTATGACTTCAGCGGCGACGAGGCCCGCTATGCCGGGCTGATGGACGGCTGGCTGGCGCGCGCGCCTGCCGGCAGCGCCCTGATGTGCCACCCGGCGGCGCAGGCCGAGCCGGGTGACGAGATCGGCCCGGCGCGCGCGGTCGAGTTCGCCTACCTGGGCGGTGCCCGCTTCGCCGAGGCGCTGGCCCGCCATGGCGTGGCGCTGGCGCGCGGGGCCGAGGCCCTGGCCGGCGTGCGCGCCCGCGCCTGAGCCGCACCCGGCCCGCACGCTTCGGATCGCGCCCGCCGGGCAGCCGCTAGACTTGGCACCCGTGTCATCGTCCACTTCTTCCCCCCACGTTTCCGTGCCCCGCGCCCCGGCTTCCGAACGCCGCCTGTCCTGGCTGACGCTGGCGGCGCTGTTCCTCCTGCTCCTGGTGTTGGCCGCCTGGCGGCCGCTGGCTGTGCCCGACGAGGGCCGCTATGGCGAAATCGGCCGCTGGATGCTGCAAAGCGGCGACTGGCTGGCGCCGCGCCTGAACGGCATCCCGTTCTTCCACAAGCCGCCTTACCTCTATTGGCTGGAAGCGGCGTCGCTGGCCGTGTTCGGCGCCCAGGTGTGGGCCGTGCGGCTGGTGCCGGCGCTGCATGCCGGCCTGATGCTGCTGGCGCTGTACCTGGCGGGGCGCAGCATCGCCGGCGAGCGCGTGGCGCGCCGCGCCGCGCTGATGCTAGGCACCAGCCTGGCCTTCCTGATCGGCGGGCAGTACGTGAACCACGACATGCTGGTGGCGGCCTGGATCGGGGTCGCCATCTGGTGTTTCGGGCTCGCTTTCATGCACGGCGAGCGGCCCCACGCGAACCTGGCCCGCCTGGGCTTCGTGGCCTGCGCGCTGGGCGTGCTCAGCAAGGGGCTGATCGGCCTGGTGCTGCCCGGCCTGGCGCTGTTCCTCTGGCTGCTCTGGACGCGCCAGTTCCGGAAGCTGCTGTACCTGCCCTGGCTCAGCGGGCTGGCACTGTTTGCGCTGATCGCGGTGCCCTGGTTCGTGCTCGCCGAGCAGCGCTTTCCCGGCATGCTGGCCTACCTGTTCGGCACCCAGCAGTTTGGCCGCTACACCGCCACCACGTTCAACAACGCGCGGCCCTGGTGGTTCTACCTGCTGTGCCTGCTGGTGCTGCTGTTTCCCTGGGTGTTTTTTGCGCTTTATCAGGCCAAGGTCCAGGTCAGGCGGTCATCGGATGCTATTGTTTCTGTAGCAAGCAAGAACGGGGTGAGCCTCTGCTGGATCTGGCTGGCGGCGATCATCGGCTTCTTTTCCATTCCCAACTCCAAGCTGATCGGCTATGCGCTGCCCGTGATACCGCCGCTGGCGCTGCTGGCGGCGCTGGGCTATGAGCGGCTGCTGGGCGGGCATCGCGCCTCGCGCGCCGTGTTCGCGGCGCTGTGCGCGCTGGCCATCGGCGTGGCGGTCGCGGCCAACGTCGTGGCCGGTCGCTACTCGCGCGGCACCGGCTCGCTGGACGTGGCCCAGGCGCTGGCCTGCGCCGCCGCGCCCGGCGACCGGATCTATGCGGTCGGCGAGTTTCCCTACGACCTGCCGTTCTACATCCAGGCGCAGCACCCGATGATCGTGGTGCAGGACTGGCCCGAGCTGCGCCGCTCGGCCGGCGACAACTGGCGGCGCGAGCTGTTCGAGGGGGCCGATTTCGATGCCGGCGCGGCCCAGGTGCTGCAGCCGCCCGAGGCGCTGGCCGCGGCCCGCGGCCAGCCGGGCAACTGGGTGCTGGCGCCCCGGGGCGTGGCGGTGGACGGTTTCGCGCGGGTCGCGCAGGGCAGCCGCTGGGTGCTCTACCGCAGTGCGCCGGCCGCCGGCACCCTAGCGCCGGAAGGCCCAGAAGCGGCTCAGCACAAAGGTCTGCCCGGCTGCGACCACCAGGGCGCAGAACAGCGCCAGCAGTGACGGCCAGTGCAGGCCGCGCAGCAGCAGCACGAAGACGATCTCGTTGCAGGCAAACCCCGCCAGCGCCGTGACGGCAAAGCGGGTGAAGCTCTGCCCCACCGTGGTGGCGGCATCGCGAAAGCTCAGCAGCCGGTGGCCGGAGAAGCTCACGAAGAAGGCCACCCCGAAGCCCAGCGCGTTGGCGGCTTCGGGCCACAGGTAGGGCTGGGCCAGCGCGAAGACCGCCATGTGCGTGAGCGCGGCGGCCACCCCCACGGCAAGGAACCAGAAACCGGTGTTCATCAGAGCAGCGACGAGTCCTGCGGCGACGGCAGCGCCATGTCGTCCGCATCGAGGCCCCGGCGCGCGCGCGGCGGCAGCCCGAGGCCGCTGCGCTGGCTCACGAGGTAGGCCGGCCGGCGTTTCACTTCCTCGTAGATGCGGCCCACGTACTCGGCCAGCACGCCGATCGACAGCAGCTGGATGCCGCTCAGCAGCATCATGCCGGCGACGATGGTGGCGTAGCCGGGCACGCTGATGCCGGCGATGAAGTATTCGCCCACCACCCAGGCGCCGTAGCCGAGTGCACCAAAGGCCAGCAGCAGGCCCAGCAGCGTCAGCAGGCGCAGCGGCGCCGTGGAGAACGCCACCATGCCGGTGAGCGCGAGCGAGAACGAGCCGCGCAGGCCGTAGTGGGTCTGGCCGTCGGCGCGCGGCAGCGGCTCGTAGTCGATGGCCGTGCTGTTGAAGCCGACCCAGGCATACAGGCCCTTCATGAAACGGTTGCGCTCGGGCAAGGCGTTCAGCGCCGCCACCACCTTGCGGTCCATCAGGCGGAAGTCGCCGGCGTGGGCGGGAATCTCGACCCGGTTGCCCCAGTTGACCAGCTTGTAGAACAGCCCGGTCAGCCCGGCCTGCAGGCGCGACTGGTCGTCGCGCGTGCTGCGCACCGCATAGACCACGTCGGCGCCCTGGCGCCAGGTCCGCAGCATGTCGGGCAGCAGCGCCAGCGGATGCTGGCCGTCCGCGTCCATCAGGATCACCACGTCGCCCTGCGCGGCCTCCATGCCGGCGGTGAGGGCCGCTTCCTTGCCGAAATTGCGCGACAGCTGCAGGCTCACCACCTGCGGATGCGACTGGCTCAGGGCCCGCGCCACCTGGGCGGTGTCGTCGCGGCTGCCGTCGTCCACCACGATCAGCTCGACGCGGGGCGACAGCGCGGCCAGGGCCGCGAGCGTCTCGGGCACCACCCGGCTCAGGTTGCGCGCCTCGTTGAAGGCGGGCATCACGCAGGAGATGGAGGGTGTCGCGTCGGCACGGATCGTCATGCGCGCATCATGCCAAAAAAAGAGCAACGAGCTGTAAGAAGCGGTACGCCGGCGTGCTTGTCTATGAAAAAACCCCGCCGCAGCGGGGTTTCCAAGCCGACGCGAGGCGTCTTACTTGCTCAGGCATTCCTTCATGAAGGCCTTGCGCTCGTCGCCCTTCTTGTCCTTGGCATCGCCATTGCAGGACTTCATCTTTTCCTGCTGGGTCATCTTCTTGGCGCTCAGGCACTCCTTCATGAAGGCCTTGCGCTCGTCGCCTTTCTTGTCGCCGGCATCCTTGTTGCAGGTCGCCATCTTGGACTGCTGCTTGGTCATGCCGTCGCCTTCGGCGGCATGGGCCACGCCGAACGACAGGGACAGGCCCAGGGCGATCAGGGATAGAAGCTTTTTCATGGGGTCTCCTGAAAAGGAAGGTTGGAAGGTAATCCCGCGAGGGATTGCAGCATATAACGATATAGCCGGCAAGATGGATGACGCCGCTGCGGGACCGGCCCCCGTAAAATCGGCGGATGCTCTTTGTCAAACAGGAATTGCTCGCGGCCCTGGCCGCTGGGCTGGAAAAGCTTTCCCCCGGCGCCGGGGACAAGGCGGCTCTCGAGTCGCCCAAGGTGGCCGCGCATGGCGATTTCGCGTCCACCGCGGCCATGCAATTGGCCAAGCCGCTCAAGCAGAACCCGCGCCAGCTGGCCGAGGCGCTGCGCGCCGAGCTGCTGGCCGCGGCGCCGTTCCAGCGCTGGGTCGAGTCCATCGACATCGCCGGTCCGGGCTTCATCAACTTCAAGCTCCGGCCCGAGGCCAAGCAGCAGGTCGTGAAGGAAGTGCTGTCGCAGGCGCAGCAGTTCGGCTTCCAGCCGGCGAACGGCCGGCACATGATGGTCGAGTTCGTCTCGGCCAACCCGACCGGGCCGCTGCATGTCGGCCACGGCCGCCAGGCCGCCCTGGGCGATGCGATCTGCAACCTGTACGCCACGCAGGGCTGGGATGTGTACCGCGAGTTCTACTACAACGACGCCGGCGTGCAGATCGCCACGCTGGCCAACAGCACGCAGCTGCGTGCCAGGGGTTTCAAGCCCGGCGATGCGCAATGGCCCGAGGCCGCCTACAACGGCGACTACATCCAGGACATCGCCAACGACTTCCTCGCGAAGAAGACGGTGAAGTCGGACGACCGCGAATACACCGCCAGCGGCGACGTGGACGACCTCGACTCGATCCGCCAGTTCGCCGTGGCCTACCTGCGCCACGAGCAGGACCTGGACCTGCGCGCCTTCCAGGTGAAGTTCGACAACTACTACCTCGAATCCAGCCTGTACACCAGCGGCCGGGTCGAGGCCACGGTGAAGCGGCTGCAGGAGGCCGGCAAAACCTACGAGCAGGACGGCGCGCTGTGGCTGCGCTCCACCGACTACGGCGACGACAAGGACCGCGTGATGCGCAAGTCCGACGGCAGCTACACCTACTTCGTGCCCGACGTGGCCTACCACATCGCCAAATGGGAGCGCGGCTTCCAGAAGGTGGTCAATATCCAGGGCACCGACCACCACGGCACCATCGCGCGCGTGCGCGCCGGCCTGCAGGCGGCCAACGTGGGCATTCCCGAGGGCTACCCCGACTACGTGCTGCACACCATGGTGCGCGTGATGCGCGACGGCCAGGAGGTCAAGATCGGCAAGCGCGCCGGCAGCTACGTGACGCTGCGCGACCTGATCGAGTGGACCGGCAAGGACGCCGTGCGCTTCTTCCTGCTGTCGCGCAAGCCCGACACCGAGTACACCTTCGACGTCGACCTCGCGCTGGCCCAGAACAACGACAACCCGGTCTACTACGTGCAGTACGCCCATGCGCGCATCTGCTCGGTGCTGTCGGCCTGGAAGGACAAGGACGGCGGCGATGCGGCGCGGCTGGGCGGCGTCGACCTGTCCCCGCTGCAAAGCCCGCAGGCCCTGGCCCTGATGCTGCAGCTGGCCAAGTACCCCGACATGCTGGCCGCGGCCGCCCAGGGCTTCGCGCCGCACGACGTCACGTTCTACCTGCGCGACCTCGCGGCCTGCTACCACAGCTACTACGATGCCGAGCGCATCCTGGTGGACGACGAAACCGTGAAACAGGCCCGGCTGGCCCTGGTCGCCGCCACCGCGCAGGTGTTGCACAATGGCCTGGCGGTGCTGGGCGTGTCAGCACCCGCAAAAATGTGAGTGACAACATGAAGCATCAACGCGGCGGTACTTTCATCGGGCTGGTCATCGGAATAGTGATCGGCCTGGGCGCGGCGCTGGCCGTGGCGGTCTATGTGACCAAGGTGCCCGTGCCGTTCGTCAACAAGGGCCAGACCCGCAGCGCCGAGCAGGATGCGGCCGAGGCCAAGAAGAACAAGGACTGGGACCCGAACACGCCGCTGTACGGCAAGAACCCGGTCCGTCCGCCCGCGCCGGCGGCCTCGGGTGCGGTGGGCGTGGCGCCACCAGTGGCGCCTGTCGCACCGGCCGCATCCGCGGCCAGGCCGGCGGTCGCCGCCGTCCCGGCCGGCCGCTCCGAGGGCAAGCCGGCTTCGGCCGACCCGCTGGGCGACCTGGCCCAGGCCCGCGCGGCCGCGGCGGGCGGCGGGGCCGATCCGTTCACGTATTTCGTGCAGGCCGGTGCCTACCGCACCGCCGAGGATGCCGAAGCCCAGCGCGCCAAGCTGTCATTGATCGGCGTGGAGTCCAAGGTGACCGAGCGCGAGCAGTCGGGCCGCACCGTGTTCCGGGTGCGCGTGGGACCGTTCGACAAGAAGGAAGATGCCGACAAGACCAAGGAAAAGCTCGATGGCGGCGGCATGGAGACGGCGCTGGTGCGCGTGCAGCGTTGAGCGGGTGGCTGCATCGATCCGGCGGCCGAGGCGGGAACTTCGGCGCGTGCCGTTGCTCTGGTAAACAGACAGGAGTGTGAATCAATGAAACGTCGTGAATTTTCTTGGGCTGCCGCTTCCGCGCTGGCCGCCTCCACGCTGGCGCTGCCCGCGGCCCATGCCCAGGGCAAGAAGCCCGCGGAGGGAACCGACTACGTCGCGCTGGACAAGCGCGTGCCGGTCGAGGCGCCGCAAGGCAAGGTGGAGGTGATCGAGTTCTTCTGGTACAGCTGCCCGCACTGCAACGCCTTCGAGCCCAAGCTCGAGGCCTGGGTCAAGTCCATCCCCAAGGACGTGTCGTTCAAGCGGGTGCCGGTGGCCTTCCGCGACGATTTCGTGCCCCAGCAGCGCCTGTTCTACGCGCTCGAAGCCCTGGGCAAGGTCGACGAACTGCAGGCCAAGGTGTTCTACGCCATCCATGTGGAGCGCCAGCCGCTCACCACCCAGGAGCCGATCGCCAACTGGGTGGCCAAGCAGGGCGTGGACAAGGCCAAGTTCCTGGAGCTCTTCAATTCGTTCTCGGTGACGACCAAGGCGCGCCGCGCCACGCAGCTGCAGGACGCCTACAAGGTGCAGGGCGTGCCCGCCCTGGGCATCGCCGGCCGCTTCTACACCGACGGCTCGCTGGCCGGCAACATGGAGCGCGCCCTCCAGGTCACCGATTTCCTGATCGGCGAGGCGCGCAAGGGCGCCTGAGGCTCCAACCTTCCCCGAGAAATGGCCCGCATCAGCGGGCTTTTTCTTGGGCGCGCCCTATCTGGCCGCTACAATCAGCAGCAAGATTCGTGCCTTTATGAACAAAACTTACGTCCTTCCTGTTCTGTTTGTCGTGTGTGCCTTGGTTGCAGGCGGTGCCAGCGCCGAAAAAGCGGATCGCAACAAGCCCATGAACGTCGAGGCCGACGCCCTGCGCTACGACGATCTCAGCCAGACCAGCATCTTCACGGGCCGGGTGGTGGCGACCAAGGGCACCATCGTGATCCGCGGCGCGCGCATCGACGTGCGCCAGGACCCGGAAGGCTACCAGTACGGCACCGTCACGGCCGAGCCCGGCAGGCTGGCGTTCTACCGGCAAAAGCGCGAGGGTGTGGACGAATACATCGAGGGCGAGGGCGAACTGATCGAGTACGACAGCAAGGCCGACAACGTCAAGCTGATCCGGCGCGCGGAGCTGCGCCGCTACAAGGGCACCACGCTGAACGACGAAATGACGGGCAGCCTGATCGTCTACGAAAACAGCACCGATGTCTTCACCGTGGATGGCTCTCCCCAGGGCGCCCAGGGGGCGCCGGCCAGCGGCAACGGGCGCATCCGTGCCATGCTGACCCCCAAGGTCGACCCTTCGGCGCCCGTGCCGTCGGCCCCGCCGCCCGCCGCGCTGCGCCCCAGCACCAACCTGGGCGGGGAGAAGCGGTGACGGCGGCGAACGCGGAAGCGGCCGCCACCAGCCGGCTCGAGGCGCGCCACCTGCAGAAGTCCTATGGCAGCCGCAAGGTGGTCAAGGATGTTTCGCTGGGCGTGCAGAAGGGCGAGGTCGTCGGCCTGCTCGGGCCCAACGGCGCGGGCAAGACCACCTCGTTCTACATGATCGTGGGCCTGGTGCGCGCCGACGCCGGCGACATCAGCATCGACGGCCAGCCGGTCGGCCACATGCCGATCCACCGCCGCTCGCGGCTGGGCCTGTCCTATCTGCCGCAGGAGGCCTCGATCTTCCGCAAGCTCAGTGTCGAGGACAACGTGCGCGCCGTGCTGGAACTGCAGAACGACGAAGCCGGCCAGCCGTTGCGCCACGAGGAGATCGAGCGGCGCCTGACCGCGCTGCTGCAGGACCTGCGCGTGGAGCACCTGCGCGATTCGCCGGCGCTGGCGCTGTCGGGCGGCGAGCGCCGCCGCGTGGAGATTGCGCGCGCGCTGGCCACCCAGCCGCGCTTCATCCTGCTGGACGAGCCGTTCGCCGGCATCGACCCGATCGCCGTGATCGAGATCCAGCGCATCATCGGCTTCCTGAAGTCGCGCGGCATCGGCGTGCTCATCACCGACCACAACGTGCGCGAGACCCTGGGCATCTGCGACCACGCCTACATCATCAGCGACGGCCACGTGCTGGCCCAGGGCACGCCCTCGGAGATCGTCAACAACGCCGACGTACGCCGCGTGTACCTCGGCGAGCATTTCAGGATGTGATGGCTTCCGCCCGCTGTCTGCCCATGGCGCGCGGCCGCCGCACTTGCTCGGAGAGCGGCCGTTCGCTGCCTTTGGCCGCGGGGCCGCAGCTGCCGTGAAACAAGGCCTTTCCCTTCGCGTCTCGCAGCACCTGGCGCTCACGCCGCAGCTGCAGCAGTCGATCCGGCTGCTGCAGCTGTCCACGCTCGAGCTGAGCCAGGAAGTCGAGCAGATGCTCGACGACAACCCCTTTCTCGAACTCACGCTGGACGAGGCGCCGCGCGAGGAGTTCGGCCTCGCGCAGGCCGATGCGCCGGCGCAGGACGACGGCCACGAGGCCGAGGTTGCTCCTGATTCGATAGCAAACTATCAAGGCGACACAGGGACCTCTGCTCCCAATGATTCAGAAAACCCGGCGGCGGCCGAGGATGCGCCGGATTGGGAGGGCGATGGCGGCATCGACATCGCCCCCGACGACAGCGAATGGGGCGGCGACGCGCCCGCGCGCAAGAACAACAACCATGACGGCGACGACGTCGACGCCACCGAACTCGCGCGCAGCCAGGAATCGCTGCAAAGCCATCTGCACCGCCAGGCGCTGGCGCTGCGCCTGGACGACACCGACCGGGCCGCCCTGAGCTTCCTGATCGAGTCGCTCAACGACGATGGCTACCTGGAAGACTCGCTCGAGGCGCTGGCCGTCAGCCTGGCCGGCGACGACCTGGAACAGGGCGAGGAGTTGGTGCACCGCTTCACGGTGGCGCTGCACCTGCTGCAGCACCTGGAGCCCACCGGGGTGGGCGCACGCACGCTTAGCGAGTGCCTGACGCTGCAGCTGAACGCCCTGCCGCGCACCGTGCCGGACCGCGATACCGCCCTGGCGCTGTGCGCCCTGCCGATCGAGCTGCTGGCGCGGCGCGATGTGAAGCGCCTGGCCCAGCTGTGCGGCCACAGCGAGGCCGACGTGCGGGCCGCGATCCCGCTCATCACCCGGCTCGAGCCCAAGCCGGGGCGGCGCTTCGTCGACGTGGAGCGCAACATCATCGTGCCCGACGTGATCGTGGTCAAGGCGGGGCGCGGCGCGCAGGTGCGCTTTCGCGTGCAGCTCAACCCCGACGTGATGCCACGCCTGAAGGTGCACGACATCTACGCCAACGCGCTCAAGTCGCACAAGGGCGAGGGCCACCAGGCGCTGCAGCAGCGGCTGCAGGAGGCGCGCTGGTTCATCAAGAACATCCAGCAGCGCTTCGACACCATCCTGCGCGTCTCCAACGCCATCGTCGAGCGCCAGAAGAACTTCTTCGTGCACGGCGAGCTGGCGATGCGCCCGCTGGTGCTGCGCGAGATCGCCGACGAGCTGGGCCTGCACGAGTCCACCATCTCGCGCGTGACCACCGCCAAGTACATGGCCACGCCCTACGGCACGTTCGAGCTCAAATACTTCTTCGGCTCGGCCCTGGGCACCGAGACTGGCGGCAACGCCTCCAGCACCGCGGTGCGCGCGCTGATCAAGCAGTTCGTGGCCTCCGAGAGCACGAAGAAGCCGCTGTCGGACAACCAGATTTCCGAGATGCTCAAGGAGCAGGGCATCGAGTGCGCGCGCCGCACGGTGGCCAAGTACCGCGAGGCGCTGCGCATCGCGCCCGCCAACCTGCGCAAGGCGCTGTAGCGGCGGCCGGCTCGACTGCTCGTCGCGCACCCCGGCGCGCCGCCTCAGCGAGGAGGGGAGGACGTTCCAGCAGGTGAAGGGCGCGCCGCGGCGCCGCTCAGTCTTCCGCGGTGAACCCGGTCGACTGCACGATCGCGCGGTAGCGTTCCCAGCTCGACTTGACCGCGGCGCCGAACTCGGCCACGCCCTGCGCATCGGCCTCGGTGCCGAGCTGGGCCAGGGCCTCGATGCCCTTGTCCGAGCGCACATAGCCCGAGATCGCGGCATTGGCGCGCGCCACCAGCTCGGGCGCCGTCTTCGCCGGGGCGAGCACACCCGACCAGTCCTGGAACACCACGTCGCGGTAGCCCGACTCCACCATCGTCGGCACGTTCGGCAGGAAGCGCGAGCGCTTGCTGCCGGTGACCGCGAGGATGCGGAGCTTGCCGTCGGCCGCGTGTGGAATGATCTCCGGCAGCGGGCTCACCGTGGAGCTGACGTGGCCGCCCAGCAGGTCCACCACGGCCGGCGCGCCGCCTTTGTAGGGCACCAGGCGCAGCTCGATGCCCGCGGCGCGGCTGAACATCACGCCGGCGAAATGCTGGCTCGAGCCGCTGGCCGTGCCGAAGTTGGAGCGGGCCGGATTCGCCTTGCACCAGGCCACGAACTCGGCCAGCGTCGTGACGCTGGCGGGCACGCCCGGCCCGATCGCCAGGCCCAGCATGCCCTTGGAGGTCGGGGCCACGGGCGTGAAGTCGGCCATCGCGTCATAGCTGAGCTTCTTGTAGATGTGCGGGAAGATCGAGATCGGGAAGGTCGGCGTATAGAGCATGGTGCTGCCGTCGGCCGGGCGGTTCTTCACGTACTCGACGCCCACGCGTCCGCCGGCGCCCGCGCGGTTCTCCACCACCACGTTCTCGGCATAGCGGCCGCGCAGGCCGTTCTCGGCCACCAGCCGCGCCACGGCATCGGTGGCGCCGCCGGCCGGGAACGGAACGACCAGGGTCAGCTGCTTGATCGGCGGGGTGGTGTTCTGGGCGCGCGCGGCCCAGGGGGCGAGCATGGCGGGCAGCGCCGTGGCGGCGGCCACGGAGCGGACGAAATGGCGGCGGGTGGTCATGAAGTTGTCTCCTTGGATCGGATCGGAAGGGGCGGCCCGGCGCGTCAGCCCGCCACCTGGTGCAGCAGGGGCTGGCCGGCGATGAAGCGGCGCAGGTTCTCCGCCGCGCCGCCGGCCAGCCGCGCCACGGTGGCGGGGCTGCCGGAGCCGGCGAAGTGGGGCGAGAGGATGAGGTTGGGGCTGTCCCACAGCGGGTCGGTGGCGGGCAGCGGCTCGGGGTCCACCACATCGAGGCCGGCGCCGGCCAGCCGGCCGTTGTGCAGCGCCTCGCGCAGCGCCACCTGGTCGATCACGCCGCCGCGCGCCACGTTGACCAGCAGCGTGCCCGGCTTGAGGCGCGCCAGCGCGTCGCGGCCGATCAGGTGCTGGGTCTCGGGCGTGAGCGCGATCGACAGCATCACCGCGTCGGCGCGGCCCAGGGCCTCGTGCAGTTGCGACAGCGGCAGCGCTTCGTCCACCAGCGCGTCGGGCCGGGCCGAGCGCGACAGCGCCACGATGCGGGCGCCGAACGGCCGCGCGCGCTTGGCGATTTCCTGGCCGATCTGGCCGTAGCCCACGATCACCAGCGTCTTGCCTTCGAGCGCCCAGGCCCGCGAGCCCGGTGCCGCGCGGTCCCAGTGGCGTTCGGCCTGCTGCGCCAGCACGACGGGGATGCGCCGGCCCAGGGCCAGCAGCAGGGCCATCGCGTGTTCGGCCACGGCCGGCGCGGCGGCGCCCGCCGCATAGGTGACCGCGATGCCGGGCGGCAGGCCCGCGGCCTCGAAGCCCTCGCGGCCGGCCGAGACGAAGTGCAGCCAGCGCACCGTGTTGCCGGGCGCGCGCAGCTGCTCCACCACCTGGCGGGCCTCGGCCTCGGGGGCGTCGGCCAGCACGACGCCGGCCGCGCCGGGCAGGGCGGCCAGCAGCTGCGGCAGCGTCTCGGTCACTGTCAGCTCGGCGCCCGGCACGGCGCCAAGCTGCTCGGCGATCACGGCCCGGCCGAGCTGGATCTTGGGCCAGTAGAGGATGCGCATGAGGAATCTCCTTGGAAATAGGTTCGGGGTGGAAGGCGGTGTCAGGCCGCGCGCACGGGATGGGCGCGCAGCGCCTCTTCGTTGACGTCGGCGCCCCAGCCCGGGCGGTCGGGAACCAGCATGTGGCCGGCTTCGAGCACCGGGGTGTGGGTGAGGAAGCCGCGCGTCCACGGCGCCTCGTCGGGGCGCAGCTCCATGATGCGCACATTGGGCACGGCGGCGCAGAAGTGCAGGCTCATCAGGTTGCCCAGTTCGCCCACCGGGTTGTGCGGCGCGATGTGGGTCTCGAAGGCGTCGGCCAGCGTGGCGATGCGCACCGACTGCCACACGCCGTTCCACATCGGGTCGATGATGGCGGTGTCCACGCTGCGGCCGGCCAGGTAGGGCCGGTATTCGTGCAGGCCGTGCAGGCCTTCGAGCGAGGCGATCGGCGTGCGGGTGCGGCTGCGGATCATGGCCAGCGCCTCGGGGTCGCGGATGTCCAGCTCCAGCCAGTACAGGTTGAGCGGCTCCAGCCGGCGCGCCAGGCGCAGGTAGCCCTCGGGCCGCTGGCTGAAGCTCACGTCCAGCATCAGGCCGGTGTGTGGGCCGATGCCCTCGCGCAGCGCGGCGAGCTGGTCCACGATGGCCTGCAGGTGCGCGTCGCTGATGCTGCGGTCGAGAAAGCCCGGCGCGATGCGGAAGCCGCCGTTGAACATGTAGGGCGTCTCCTTGTCGAAGAACACCGGGTTGGTCTTGACGCCCATGAAGCCTTGCGCCACGGCCTCGCGGCCCAGCCGCGTGAAGTCGTCCAGCGTGCGCACGGGCTCGTAGCCCAGCTTCTCGTACAGCGCGGCGTGGCGCACGCGGTAGCTGCCGCAATGCGTCCAGTAGACCGGCACGCGGTCGCGGAACGGGCCGCCGAACAACTGGTACACCGGCACGCCCAGCGCCTTGGCGGCAATG
This sequence comes from Variovorax terrae, assembly GCF_022809125.1. Taxonomy (NCBI): domain Bacteria; kingdom Pseudomonadati; phylum Pseudomonadota; class Betaproteobacteria; order Burkholderiales; family Comamonadaceae; genus Variovorax; species Variovorax terrae. The sequence goes on from NZ_JALGBI010000003.1 coordinate 715,847, forward strand.
TCCAGGCAGGCGTTCTCGATCGCGGCCACGGCCTGGTGCGAGATGCCGCCGGCCGCCACGCGGGTGGTGGCCAGCAGCGATTCGCTGAGGCGCCCCACCTGGCGCGGGTCCATGCCGATGGCCAGCTTGCCGAAGGCCAGCACCAGCGGCGCCAGCGTGGCGCCGGAGAAGCCGTCGTAGAACTCGGCCCAGCCGACCAGGCCCTCGTCGGTGCTGATCTTGATGTAGGAGCAGGTGCGGTAGCCTCCGTCGGCGTGCAGGGTTTCGACTTGTGTGATCTTCATGGGGTTTCCTTGGGGGCCAGCGCCGGGGCGGCGGCCAGCAGTTTGTGCAGCGTGGCGTAGAGGGCCGTGCGCTCGCCGTCGTCCAGCACCTCCAGCAACCGCGTCTGGCTGCGCCGCGCCACGGCCGTCACCCGCCGCGCGAGTTCGCGCCCGGCGGGTGTGATGTCGACGATCAGCCGGCGCCGGTGCGCCTCGTCCACGCGGGTGCTCACCAGGACGCGCGCCTCCAGTGCGCGCAGCACGCGGCCGGCATAGGCCTTGTCGAAGAACGAGGTGCGGCACAGCGCGGCCAGCTGCATCGGGGCGGACTCGTGCAGCCGCGCCAGCAGGCGCCACTCCGGCACGCTCAAGTCATGCTGGCGGGCGTAGACGCTGGTGACTTCCGCCTGCACCAGGTTGGCCACGCGCATCAGCAGGGCGCTCGGATAGTCGTCCAGCATCAGCTCCGTCCCGCAAAGACGGGTGTCGAGCCAGGGGCAGGCGGCGGCGCCCGCAGTCTCTGTCTTCTTGCGTTTCAATGTAGACATGTCCACATTCTGTGACGGGAGGGCACCGTGGGCTCTTGGTGTTTTCCCGGTAGGCCAAAAGGGTCCATGAAGCCCTTGAAATACGTCAAAAGCAGCAGGGGTCCTTGTCGTGCGGTGATAGTTTGCTCTCTTTTTCATAGCGGCTGGAGTGGCCGGATTCCCTGGCGGGAGCCGCGTGCGGGCCTGCGGACGCCCGGCGCCCGCGAGGCCGGGCCGCCGCCGTGCCCCGGCCAGCCAGCGCCGCCGCTTCACCCTGGCCGGCGCGCGCCCCGGCGGACCGCGTATCCTCGGGGGCTGACCCATGAACCAACTCCAACTCTTTCTGCCTTGCGCCGCCGGCGTCGAGGACTACCTGGCCGACGAAGTGCATGCGCTCACCGGTCTCACGGGCCACGACCTGCTGGTCGGCCGCGGCGGCGTGATCGCCAAGACCTCCTGGCGCGACGCGATGCGCCTGAACCTCCACAGCCGCCTGGCGCAGCGCGTGCTGGTGCAGCTCTCGCTCACGCCCTACCGCGATGAAAACGACCTGTACGAGGCCGCGGCCGCCGTGGCCTGGGAAATCTGGTTCACCCCGAAGCAGAGCTTCAAGATCGAGGTCACCGCGCAGCACAGCCCGCTCAAGAGCCTGAACTTCGCGGCGCTCAAGATCAAGGACGCCGTGGCCGACCGCTTCCGCCACAAGAGCGGCGTGCGCCCCGACGTTGACACCCAGTGGCCCGACGTGCGCCTCTACGCGCACCTGACCACCGACACCGCCACGCTGTACATCGACACCTCGGGCGAGCCGCTGTTCAAGCGCGGCTGGCGCGAGGACAAGGGCGAGGCGCCGCTCAAGGAAACCCTGGCGGCCGCGATGATCGCCGCCAGCGGCTGGGACCCGCACGGCGCGGCGCCCGTGCCGCTGTACGACCCGTGCTGCGGCAGCGGCACCATCGCCATCGAGGCCGCGCAGATGGCCTGCCGCATCGCGCCCGGCCTGCTGCGCCGCTTTGCCTTCGAGAAGCAGCTGCCGTTCCAGGCCCATGTCTGGGACGCGCTCAAACAGGAGGCGCGCGGCGCCGTGTCCCGCCCGGCGGTCGAGGTGTTCGGCAGCGACGTGGCGCACCGCATGGTGGACTTCGCCGAGCGCAACGCGCAGCGCGCCGGCGTGGCCGAGGCGGTGCAGCTGCGCGGCGGCGACGCGCTGCAGCGCATGCCGCCCTGCGAGCGCCCGGGCCTGATGCTGCTCAACCCGCCCTACGGCGAGCGCATCGAGGCCGCGGGCGTGGCCGGCCGGCAGGCCCGTGCCAGCCGCGAAGTGGCCCAGGGCGACGACGGCCAGGATTTCTTCACGCAGCTGGCCGCGCACTGGAAGAAGCACTACCCGGGCTGGACCGCCTGGATGCTCACGCCCGACCTCAAGCTGCCGTCGCGCATGCGCCTCAAGGAATCGCGCCGCGTGCCGATGTGGAACGGTCCCATCGAATGCCGGCTGTTCCGCTTCGACATGATCAAAGGCTCCGCCCGTGACAAGCCCGCGGCCCCCTAGCCCGGTCGTCCTGGACACCAACATCGTCCTCGACGCCTTCGTGTTCAGCGATGCGGCGGCGCTGCCGCTGAAGCAGGCGCTGGTGGCGGCGCAGCTGCAATGGCTGGCCACGCCGGCGATGCGCAGCGAGCTCGAGCGCGTGCTGGCCTACCCGCAGATCACGCCGCGCCTGGCGTTCTACGGGCTGGCGGCCGGCGACGTACTGGCCGCGTTCGACCGCCATGCCTGCCTGGTCGAGGCCGCGCCCAAGGCCTGCGTGACCTGCAGCGACCCGGACGACCAGCCCTTCATCGATCTGGCGGTGGCGCACAAGGCCCGGCTGCTGAGCAAGGACCGGGCCGTGCTTTCCATGAAGAAACGGCTGGAGGTCCTTGATGTGCGGACTTCTTCTGCTATTGAATCTATAGCGTGAAGCGATCCGGGCGGGCCTGCGGCCAGTACAGCCGGAAGACGTTGTGCAGGCTGTCGCCGAGACTGACGCCCAGCAGCGCGCCTTCGGCCACCTGCGGCACGAGGCTGGCCAGCAGGCGCACCTCGTTCTCGTTCACGCGCCGCACGATGTGGTGCGCCGTGATCTCCTGCGGGTGCCTGAGGCCGGCGGCCTGCACCAGCTCCTGCAGCGCCTTGAGCGTGTTCTGCTGGAAGTGGAACACGCGCTCGGCCTTGTCCGGCACGATCAGCGCCTGCTGGCGCTGCGGATCCTGCGTGGTCACGCCGGTCGGGCAGCGGCCGGTGTGGCAGCTCTGCGCCTGGATGCAGCCCAGCGAGAACATGAAGCCGCGCGCCGAATTGCACCAGTCGGCGCCCAGCGCCATCATGCGCGCGATGTCGAAGGCGCTGACCACCTTGCCCGCGCAGCCGAGCCGGATCTTGCCGCGCAGGCCCGCGCCCTTGAGCGTGTTGTGCACCAGCAGCAGGCCTTCCTGCAGCGGCGCGCCCACGTGGTCGGTGAACTCCAGCGGCGCTGCGCCGGTGCCGCCCTCGGCGCCGTCCACCACGATGAAGTCGGGCGTGATGCCGGTGGCCTGCATGGCCTTCACGATGGCGAACCATTCCCAGGGATGGCCCACGCAGAACTTGAAGCCGGTCGGCTTGTCGCCCGAGAGCTCGCGCAGCCGCGCGATGAACTGCAGCATCTCCACCGGCGTGGAGAACGCCCGGTGTGACGAGGGCGAGATGCAGTCCACCCCCACCGGCACGCCGCGCGCCGCCGCGATCTCGGGCGTCACCTTGGGCCCCGGCAGCACGCCGCCGTGGCCCGGCTTGGCGCCCTGGCTGAGCTTGAGCTCGATCATCTTCACCTGGGGCTCGCGCGCCTGCTCGGCGAAACGCTGGGCATCGAAGCTGCCGTCCTCGTGGCGGCAGCCGAAGTAGCCCGAGCCGATCTCCCAGATCAGGTCGCCGCCGTTGGCGCGGTGGTGCACCGAGATCGAGCCCTCGCCCGTGTCGTGCGCGAAGCCGCCGCGCCGCGCGCCGGCATTGAGCGCGAGGATGGCGTTGGCCGACAGCGCGCCGAAGCTCATGGCCGAGATGTTGAACACGCTGGCCTCGTAGGGCTGCGCCCGCTCGGGGCCGATCGTGATGCGGAAATCGTGCGAGTCCAGGCGGCTCGGCGCCACGGAGTGGTTGATCCATTCGTAGCCTTCGGTGTTCACGTCGAGCTGGGTGCCGAACGGCCGGTTGCCGGGCTCGCTCTTGGCGCGCTGGTAGACCAGCGAGCGCTGCGCGCGAGAGAACGGCGCCGCCTCGTTGTCGCTCTCCAAGAAATACTGGCGGATCTCGGGCCGGATGAATTCGAGCAGGAAGCGCAGGTGGCCGATCACCGGGTAGTTGCGCAGGATCGAGTGGCGCACCTGCCGCAGGTCGTGCAGTCCGAGCGCGATCAGCGCCGCGAACACCAGCAGCCCCAGCCAGCCGACGCCGAAGCCCACCACCGTGAACAGCATCAGCAGGAAGCCGAAAATGCACAGCGCAAAGGCTGTGTAGCGCACGGGAAAATGCGCCTGGAGTCGATCGAACATCATGAGTCTCCGGGTCGGCCGCGCGCCGGCGCGCGGCGAAAGAGGGCAGCTACACTGCACATCATAGAAGCCCCCCTTGATTGTTCCCGCATGACCGCCTCCCCTGAATCCATGGCGCCCGAAGCCTTCGACGAGCTCGACGCCATCCTCGACGACCTGCGCACCCGCTACGACGAAACCCCGCAATGGGAGTTCTGCGAGGGCTTCATGGCCGCGCTGATCTGCTGCCGCCGGCCGATCCCGGTGGACGAATACCTCGGCGTGCTGCTGGCCATCGGCGACGACGCTGCCGGCGAGGCCGGCGAGGCCGGCGACAGCGGCTCCTTCGCCGACGCGGCGCAGGCCGCGCGCTTCCAGGCCCTGTGGGCGCAGCGCTGGAGCGAGGTGGCGGCAGCGCTCGACACGCCGATCGAATCGCTGGATGACGACAGCGCCTATGCGCCCGAAGTCATGGACGTGCGCGGCGCCATCGCCAGCCTGCCGCCCGAGGAACGGGCCGAGGTCGAGGGCGAGGACTTGCCCGCCTTCGCCCAGGTCTGGGCGCTCGGCTTCATGTTCGCCGTGGAGAACTGGCCCGAGGAATGGGCCGCGCCGCGCGACCGCGACGCCGCCAAGTGGCTCAACGCCTCGCTCGAGGCCCTGGTGGCGCTGACGGAAGACGACGAGGACGAGCCGACCCTGTCGGCCCTCAGCGAGGACGGCCCCCCGAGCGTGAGCGAGGCGCGCCTGGATGCCTACGCCGCGGCGCTGTGGGCCGTGTACGACCTGCGCGAGCTCTGGCGCAGCATCGGCCCGCGCGTGGAAACCGTGCGCCGTGCGGCCGAGCCGGGCCGCAACGACCCGTGTCCCTGCGGCAGCGGCAAGAAATACAAGAAGTGCCACGGCGCCGCGGCCTGAGCGGCCCCGGCGCCCGCCGCCGCCTTTCGAGCCGCCGCGCCCGCTAGCGGAAGAACGCCGCCAGCGCCCGGGCCGTGGCCTGCGGCTGTTCCTCGGGAATGAAATGCCCGGCCGCCAGCGGCTGGCCGGTGACCGTGCCCGCGCATTGCGCCTGCCAGAGGTCAAGCGGCTGGAACAGCTGGTGCACCACGCCGCGCTCGCCCCACAGCACCAGCATGTCGCAGGCGATGCGCTCGCCGCGCGCGCGGCTGTCGCGGTCATGGTCGAGGTCGATGCCGGCGCTGGCGCGGTAGTCCTCGCAGGCCGCGTGGATCGACTCGGCGCGGCAGAAGCAGCGCTCGTAGTCGGCCAGCGCCTGCGGCTCGATGTGGTCCAGCCCGCCGCTGCCCCAGCCGCCGAGCTTGGCGTGCAGGTAGGCCCTGGCATTCGCGCCGATCATGGTCTCGGGCAGCGGCGCGGGCTGGATCAGGTGGAACCAGTGGTAGTAGGCGCGCGCGAACGCCATGTCGGTGGCGTTGTACATGTCCAGCGTGGGCGCGATGTCGATCACGCAGAGCCTGCGCACGCGCGGCGCATGGTCCAGCGCCAGCCGGTGCGCTACGCGGCCGCCGCGGTCGTGGCCGCACAGGAAGAAGCGATCCACTCCGAGCGCATCCAGCACCTGCACCAGGTCGCGCGCCATGTTGCGCTTGCTGTAGTTGTCATGGTCGGGCAGGCCGGGCGCCTTGGACGAGTCGCCATAGCCGCGCAGGTCGGGCATCACCAGGAAATAGTCATGCGCCAGTTGCTGCGCCACGCGGTGCCACAGCGCATGGGTCTGCGGAAAACCGTGCAGCAGCAACAGGGCAGGTTGGCTGCGGTCGCCGCCATGGCGGGCGAAGATCTCCGCGCCGTCGACCGGCAGTCGGCATGTCTCGAATCCGTCGAACCAGCTCATGATCGGTCTCCCTCTTCAGCCTAGAGCGCGCGCGGCACGGCATCGGCCAGGAAATCGTACACCGCGCGGATGCGCCGGCTGCTGCGGATTTCCCGGTGGACCGTGAGCCAGATCGGCAGCGGCGCAATCTTCAGCATGGGCAGCAGCGGCACCAACTGGCTGTCCGTGCGGGCCAGGTAGTCGGCGACGAAGCCCACGCCCAGGCCCGCGCGCACCGCATGCCAGTAGGCGATCAGGTCGTCGGTGCGGAATCCGAAGGCTTCGCGCGCCACCGGCAGGCCGAAACTGGCGAAGCCGCGCAGCACGGCCTCGCCCCGGTCGTCGCCGATCAGCTCGTGCGCCAGCAGGTCGGCGGGCTGGCGCGGCGTGCCGCGCCGGCGCAGGTAGTCGCGGTGCGCGTAGGCGCCCAGCGTGACCTTGGCGATGCGTCTGGCGATCAGGCTGGTCTGGTCCGGCTGCACCATGCGCAGCGCGATGTCGGCCTCGCGGCGCAGCAGGTTGCTGACCGCATTGCTGGCCACCAGCTCCACCTGCACCTGCGGCAGCGCCAGCCGCATCTGCGCCAGCAGCGGCGGCAGCACGAAGCAGGCGACCGGCTGGCTGGCGCTGATGCGCACCGTGCCCGAGGCATCCGCTTCGGCCCCGGACAGGCTGCGTGCGAGCTGGTGGGCGCCGCTTTCCATGGCCCGCGCCGACTCGGCCAGCCGCAGCGCCATCGCGGTCGGCAGCAGGCCCCGGCCGGTGCGCTCGAACAGCACGGCGCCGAGCTGGCGCTCGAGCTCGGCGATGTGCCGCCCCAGCGTGGGCTGGCTGGCTTGCAGCGCGCGCGCCGCGCCCAGCAGGCTGCCGTGCTCGAGCGCGGCGAGGAAGGAGCGGATCAGGTTCCAGTCGAAGGTGCTATTCATTGATGAATACCTAGTGTCGATCGATAGGTAATTGTGGAGTGCGCGTGGAATTTCCACAATCCATCCATCAACCCGCTTTTTTGAAGGAGCCTCTCATGACCTCGAATCCCTCGGTTCTCGTGCTCGGCGGCCGCGGCCGCTTCGGCCAGGCCGCCGTGCGCGCCTTCGCGCAGGCCGGCTGGCATGTCCTGGCCCAGGTCCGTCCCGGCGCCACCGGTCCGGCCGTGCCCGGCGTGCGCTGGCTCGCGCTGGCGCCGGACGACACGGCCGCGCTGGCCGCGGCGGCAGAAGGCGCCTCGGTGGTGGTGCAGGCGCTGAGCCCGCCCTACGTCCACAGCGCCTGGCGCGTCCAGGTGCCGCAGCTCACGGACGCGGCCATCCGCATCAGCCGCGCGCTCGGCGCCACGCTGATGCTGCCGGCCAGCGTCTACAACTTCGGCGCCGCCATGCCGCGGCGGCTGCGCGAGGACACGCCGCAGGCCGCCGCCACCGTCAAGGGCCGGCTGCGCATCGCCAGCGAGCGCCAGATCCGCGAGGCCACCCTGGACGGCGGCATGAAGGCCGTGGTGATCCGCGCCGGCGATTTCTTCGGCAGCGGCACTGGCTCGTGGTTCGACCAGGTGATGGCCAAGGGGCTGGCGCAGGGCCGGTTCACCTATCCCGGTGCGCTGGACGTGCCCACCGCCTGGGCCTACCTGCCCGATCTGGCCCGCACGTTCGTGGAGGTGGCCGCGCGCCGCGACCGGCTGCCGGCGTTCGAGACGCTGCATTTCACGGGCCACACCCTCACCGGGCAGGACTGGGTCGCGGCGCTGACCGAGCTGGCCTGGGAAGAGGGCTGGCTGCCGGCGGGCGGGTCGCTGCGCATCGGCACCTTCCCCTGGCCGCTGATCCGCCTGGGCGGCCTCGTGGTGCCCACCTGGCAGGCGCTGAGCGAGATGGCCTACCTCTGGCGCACGCCGCACGGCCTGGCCAACGAACGGCTGGTGGCGCTGCTCGGCGCCGAGCCCCACACGCCGCTGCTGGCCGCGGCGCGCAGCGCGGCCGACGGCCTGGGGCTGACAGCGCGGCGCGGCGCCGGGCCGGCGGCGCTGCCCGGGCAGGCCTGACGCGCCCCGCCCACAGGCGGGCTCCTACAATGCCTGCCATGTGTTCTCACCGTTCTCCCCCCGCCGTCCGCTGCTGAGCCGCGCGCCTGAAACCGCGCGCTGAAGCCGCCTCGGCCGCCCCCCTGCGAAGGCGGCCTGGGTGTGGATGGATGCGCCTGCCTCCGGCTGGCGCACATGTGGAGAACTCCCTTGTGAAAAATTCGACGGTTTCCGCCCTGGCCTGGGGCGGTGTGTTGCTGGCGGGCGCCTTGTGGGGCGGCGGCGCCCTGGTGGCCCAGTTCGTGATGGTGCACGGCATGTCGCCGCAGAGCCTGGCGCTGGCGCGCTTTGCCTGCGGGCTGCCGCTGCTGTGGTGGTGGCATTTGCGCCAGCCGGCGCCATCGGCGCGGGCTGGCCGCTGGGGTGGCCTGTCGTGGCGCGAGCGCGCGATGGTGGCCGGCACCGGCGTGGCCATGGCGCTCAATGTCAGCTGCTGGTTCGCGGGCATTGCCGCGCTGGGCGCCGCCCTGCCGACCGTGATCTCGGTCTGCTGTGCGCCGGTGATCGTGTCCGTGGTGTCGATGCTGCGCGGCTACGAGCGGCCCACCGGGCGCCTGCTGGCGGCGCTGCTGCTGGCAAGCGCCGGCGTGGCGCTGATGGTCTTTCCCGCCAACGGTTGGGTCTGGCCGCAGCACTACCTGGCCGGCCTGGCCTGGTCGTTCGCTTCCGCCGGCCTGCACGCCCTGGTGGTGCTGGGCAATGCGCGCATGCCGTCGCGGGTGACGGCGGTGACGGCCTCGGCCTGGGGCATGACGGCCGCCGCGGGCTGCATGGCCCTGCTGGTGCTGGGGCAGGGCCTGCCGACCTGGCCCCACGGCGGGCCGGCCTGGCTCGGGGTGGCCTACACCGGCGTGGTGACGACCTCGGTGGCTTACCTGCTGTTTGCCTGGGGCGCGCGGCGCCTGGGGCCGACGGCGGCCGGCATCTGCACCCTGACCGAGCCGCTGGTGGCCACGCTGCTGGCGGCCGGGCTGCTGTCCGAGCCCCTGGCCCCGCGCCAGTGGCTGGGGGCGGCCGGGCTGGGGCTGGCGATGCTGCTGCTGATGCGGCGTGCGTAGCGGCAGGCGCCGGGGCGCGGCGTCAGGAGAGGCCTGATTCCGCGCCGGCCGCGGCCTGCGCGGCGGCCGGGCCGGTTGCGCCGGCGCGCAGCAGCGCCGCGCCCAGCAGCGCGGCCGTGGCGGCAAAGACCGCGCCCACGACGAAGGCGAGCTGGTAGCCCGCATTGAGGGCGGCGGCCGCATCGGCGCCGGTGGCGAGCAGGCGGTCGGTGCGCGCCGCCGCCAGGCTGGCCAGGACGGCGAGGCCGAGCGCGCCGCCCATCATGAACGAGGTGTTGACGACGCCGGAAGCCAGGCCCGACTCGCCGGGATCGACATCGCTCATGGCGGCCAGCAGCAGCGGGTTGAAGGCGATGCCGGCGCCCAGGCCGAGCAGGGTCATGCCGGGCAGCACGTCGGCGATGAAGCTGCCGTTCACCGGCGCGCGGGCGAACAGCGCCAGCCCCACGGTGGCCAGCAGCAGCCCGGCCGCCAGCGGCGTGCGGATGCCGAAGCGCATCACCATCCGGGCCGAGAGGCCGAGCGAGAAGACGGCCATGATCAGGTTGGCGGGCAGGAACGAGAGGCCGACCTGCAGCGGGCTGTAGCCCAGGACCAACTGCAGGTAGAGCGCGGAAATGAAGAACCAGGCAAACATGGCGGCGGCCCACAGGATGCCGACGACGTTCGCGGTGGCGAGGTTGCGCAGGCGAAACAGGCCCAGCGGCACCAGCGGCGCCTGCACGCCCGCCTCGATGCCGAGGAACAGCGCCAGCAGCACCGCCGCCGCGGCGAACAGCCCGAGCGTCTGCGCCGAGGCCCAGCCGGCTTCGTTGCCGTTCACGACCGCATAGACGGCCAGCATCAGCGAGGCCGTCACCGTCACGGCGCCGGCCACGTCCAGGCGCTGGCCGGCGGCCTGGGCGCGGGCGTCCGGCAGCACCGCGAGGCAGAGCGCGTAGACGGCCACGCCGACCGGCAGGTTGACCAGGAAGATCCAGTGCCAGCTGAAGGTGCTGGTCAGCAGGCCGCCGAGCAGCACGCCGATGCTGCCCCCGCCGGCACACACGAAGCCGTAGACGCCCATGGCCTTGGCGCGCTCGGCGGGCTCGGTGAACAGGTTCATGATCAGCGAGAGCGCCACCGCCGAGACCACGGCGCCGCCCAGCCCCTGCACGGCGCGCGCCGCGATCAGCAGGCCCTGCGAGTTCGCCAGCCCGCAGGCCAGCGAAGCGAGCGTGAAGAAGGCGATGCCGAGCAGGAACAGCCGGCGGTGCCCGAACAGGTCGCCGAGCCGGCCGCCGAGCAGCAGAAAGCCGCCGAAGGTGAGCATGTAGGCGTTCACCACCCAGACCAGGGCGGTCTCGGAGAAGCCGAGGTCGGCGCGGATCGACGGCAGGGCCACGTTGACGATGGTCGTGTCGAGCACGATCATCAGCACGCCGAGGCACAGCACCATCAGGGCGAGCCAGCGCTTGCGGGCATCGAGGGGTTGGGGCATGAGGAATCTCCTTGTGAGGTGCGCCGGCCCTAGTCGAGGGACATGCCGCAGGTCAGGTTGGCAATGGCGCCGGTCATCGCGCCAGCCTGCTCCGAGGCCAGGAAGACGGCGGTGGCCGCCACCTGGTCGAGCGTGGGCAGGCGTTTGAGCAGCGTTCCCGTGGCGGCACCCGCGAGCATATCCCCGATGCTCATCCCGGCCGGTTCAGCCACCTGGCGGAACACGTCGCGGCAATGGGAGCCCAGGGCGGGCGCGGTGGCCTCGGGAATCGCATGCGACCGGAGGCAGAGCACGCGGATGCCGTCGGGGCCGAGTTCGCCCGCCAGGTGGCGCGTCATGGCCTCGACCCCGGCGCACGCGACGCTGTGGCCCAGGAACCCGGGCCCCGGCATGCGTGATGCCGGCGTCGTGAGCATGAGGACCACGCCCGAGCCGCGCTTCGCCATGTGCCGGGCCGCGGCCTTCGCGGTGATGAAGTTGGTGCGGGTGTAGACCGTGACCGGGTAGGCGTAGTCCTCCAGCGACAGCCGCGCGAAAGGCGTGCCCTGCACATGGAAGACGCCCACGGCGTTCAGGGCGATGTCGATGCCGCCCGCCTGGGCCGCCACGGCATCGGCATGCCGTTCGACGGCCTGCTCGTCCAGCGCCTCGACCACCGCGGTCTCGGCCGTCCCGCCTGCGGCCCGGATGTCGCGGGCCACCGCGTCGAGCTTCGCCGGCGTGCGGCCAGCGAGGAAGACCCTGGCGCCCGCCCGCGCGAAGGCGCGCGCGACCGCGCCGCCGATGGCGCCGCCCGCGCCGTGGATCACGGCGGTCTTGTGGTTCAGCAACATGGGGTGCTCCGGGTTCAGGGCTCGACGATGACCATCCACGAGACGCCGAAGCGGTCGGCGACCATGCCGAAGCACGGCGAGAAGAAGGTCTTGGCGAGCGGCATCTGCACCTGTCCGCCCTGGCTCAGCGCGGCGAACAGCCGCTCGGCCTCGGCGGCGCTGGAGGCCGCGAGCGAGAGTGAGAAGCCCTGGAAATCCGAGCGCCCGAGGCAATGGCCGTCGGACGCCATCACGGTCGTCTCGCCGATGCGAAAGCTCGCGTGCATCACCTTGTGTTCCGAGCCCGGCGCAAGCACGCCGGGGGGCGCAGGCTCGGGGCTGTCTTCCATGCGCAGCAGCAGGGTGGTTTCGGCGCCGAGCGCGCTGCGGTAGAACTCGAGCGCTTCTTCGCAGCGGCCGTCGAAGGACAGGTAGGTTTGAACGTGCATGGCATCTCCTGGGGAGGGGTTGTGGCATCGAACAGCGTGCCTGCCTGTTGTGGGTTTCAAATTGTGTACGCTGTCCACAAGACCATAGCATAGATAATGGACACTGTCCACATGGAGAAGCAATGGCAGGCACGACAGGCGCCCCCCGCGCGCGCAGCACCTACCGTCACGGCGACCTGCGGCGCGCGCTGCTGGACGCCGGCATCGCGCTGGCGCGCGCGGGCGGCCCCGATGCGATCGTGCTGCGCGAAGCCACCCGGCAGGCGGGCGTGGTGCCCAATGCGGCCTACCGGCACTTTGCCAGCCGGCTCGAGCTGTTGCAGGCGGTGCGCGCGGCCGCGCTGGCGGCGGTGGCGGTGTCGATGGAAACCGAACTGGCCCGCCTGCGCCGCAGCCGCAGCAGCCCGGCCGAGGCGGCGCGCGCCAGCCTGCGCGCCGTCGGCACCGGCTACCTGCAGTTCGCGCAGGCCGAGCCGGGCCTGTTCCGCACGGCGTTCTCGGTGCCGGACGAGGTCGAAGGCGAAACCGATCCGGCCATGGCCGGCCAGAGCGGCCTGAACCCGTTCCAGCTGCTGGGCGCGGCCCTCGACCGGCTGGTCGAGGCCGGCGTGCTGCCGGGCGGGCAGCGCCCGGGGGCCGAGTACCTGGCCTGGTCGGCCGTGCATGGCCTGGCCCTGCTGATCATCGACGGGCCGCTGCGCAACATGACGCGGGCGCAGACGCGGGCGATGGGCCAGCGCCTGCTGGACATGGTGGAGAAGGGCCTGTCCTGAGGGATTGCGAGCAGGCGCTCAGGCGCCCGCCGGCCGCGCTACGCGGGCGCCGAATACGCCAGGCCCGAGGCCACGCCGCCGAACAGGTCGCCCTCCACCAGCTCGGTGCCGCCGAATTCGCGGCGCAGCGCCTGCTGCAGCGGCTTGAGGGCCGACGAACCGCCGGTGAGGTAGATCGCGTCGGGCCCGCCGCGCGGCAGGCCGGCCAGCGTCAGGCATTCGCGCGCGCAGGCCACGACGCGAGCCAGCAGCGCCTGCAAATGGTCGGCCAGGGCCTGCGGCCCGATCTCGGCGCCCAGGCCGGGCTCGATGAACGAGAGGTCGATGGCCGCGCCGCCGCCCGAGACCGAGCAGTCGATCTTGGCCGCCTCCACCGCGTTGGCGATGCGGTGGCCGTGGCGCTGCGCGAGCACGGTCACCAGCCGCCCGTGCAGCCGCGTGTCGCGGTAGGCGCTGCGCAGCGCCTGCGCCTCGCGCAGCGCCCGTGCGGTCTGGCGCCAGTGGATCAGGTGCCAGGTCGACAGGTCGTGGAACACGGCGCTTGGCACCTCGCGGCCCTGCGGCCCCTGGTGGCGCAGCCCCAGGAGCGGCATCACCTGTTCCAGGTTGAGCCGGTGGTCGAAGTCGGTGCCGCCGATGTGCACGCCGCTGGTGGCGAGGATGTCGTCGCTGCGGTCGCGCCCGGCCGCGCGTCGCCGGCGTTCGGGGCCGAGCCGCACCACGGTGAAGTCGGAAGTGCCGCCGCCGATGTCCACGATCAGCGCGAGGCATTCCTTCGTGACGCGGCGCTCGTAGTCGAAGGCCGCGGCGATGGGTTCGAGCTGGAACGAGAGCTCGCCGTCGAACCCGGCCTGGCGCGCCGCCTGCAGCAGCATGGCCTGCGCCTCGCGGTCGCGCTCGGGCGCGTCGTCCACGAAATGCACCGGCCGGCCCAGCACCACGCGCGCGGGCGGCTGGCCGGTGTGGCGCGCGGCGCGCTCGCGCAGCTCGGCCAGGAAGGTGGCGATGATGTCTTGGAAGCTGAGCGGCTGGCCGTTGACCAGGGTTTTTTCGAGCAGCAGTGGGCTGCCCAGCAGGCTCTTGAGCGAGCGCATCAGGCGGCCTTCGGCGCCGCTCAGGTACAGGCCGATGGCTTCGCGGCCGAAATGGGTGCTGTGGTCTTCCGCGTTGTAGAAGATCGCGGTGGGCAACGCCGTGGCGGCGCCTTCGAGCGGGATCAGACGGGCATCGCCCTCGACGCCGGCCCAGGCCGCCGCGGAGTTGGAGGTGCCGAAGTCGATGCCGAGCGTGCCCTGTTCAGAACGGGTCATGGATGAGATGGGTGCAGGAAGGAAAAAGCCCGCGCGGCAGCCGCAGGGCGCGCGCCGGGGGCTGGATACTAACCGCTTTGCGGGGGGGCCGCCGTTCTAAGAGACTGTGAACAGGCTCTAACGCAGCAGTTCGGTCAGCCGCTGCAGCGCATGCTGCACCGTGGCGGCGCGCACGGCGGCGCGGTCGCCGCCGAAATGCTGCGCTTGCGAGGTGGTGCGGCCCTGTACGCACCAGCCGAACCAGACCAGGCCCACGGGTTTGTCAGGGCTGCCGCCGCTGGGGCCGGCCACGCCGGTGACGGCCACGGCCACCTGGGCCCGCGAGTGCGCGAGCGCGCCCTCGGCCATGGCGCGCGCCACCGGCTCGCTCACGGCGCCATGCTGCGCGATCAGCGCGGCGTCCACGCCCAGCAGCTCGGTCTTGGCCTCGTTGGAGTAGGTCACGAAGCCGCGCTCGAACCAGTTGCTCGAGCCCGCGAGGTCGGTGCAGGCGCCGGCGATCAGGCCGCCGGTGCAACTCTCGGCGGTGGCCATCATCCAGCCGCGTTTTTGAAGCAAATCGGCCAGAGGTCCAGGTGCTGCGGTCATTGTTTGCTCCTGTTTTGATAGCGATTTGGGTTCACCAGAAGCGCCAGGCCGCGATCACCAGCAGGGCGCAGAAGGCGGCCACCAGGTCGTCGAACAGGATGCCGAAGCCAGCGCGCGCCCAGTCGGCCGTGCGGTGCGAGGCCGGCGAAATCTTGAAGCGGCGGTCGGCCCAGCCCACCGGCCCGGGCTTGGCCGCGTCGAAGAAGCGGAACAGCGCGAACGCCGCGAGCTGGCCCCACAGCCCGGCGGGGGTGACCAGCCAGAGCACCAGCCAGAACGCCACCACCTCGTCCCAGACGACGCTGCCGGGATCGGCCACGCGCATGTGCCGCGCCGTCACGCTGCAGGCCCACCAGCCCACCAGCAGCGAGGCGCCGATCAATAGGCCCATCTGGCGCTCGCTCAGGTGCGGCTGCATCACCAGGAAGGCGAGCCAGGCCCACAGCGTGCCGGCGGTGCCGGGCGCCACCGGCGACAGGCCGGAGCCGAAGCCCAGCGCGATGAAGTGCGCCGGGTGCGACAGCAGGAACCGCGCATTGGGGCGGGCGATCGGCGCGGGCGCCGGTGCGGCGGAGGGCGGAGGTGGGGGAAAGTCCAGGGGCATGTTCATCATGAGGAGGGCTGGATGCTGCCGAACCAGTCGGCCCAGTAGTCGATGCAGGCCTTGATCTTGGGCAGGCGGTGGCGCTGGGGCTGCATCATGGCGTAGATCGGGAAGTGCTTGGCGTCGGTGTGGCTCTCGAGCAGCCGCACCAGGCGGCCCTCGGCCACCAGCGGCGCGGCGATGAGGTCGTTGCAGCGGCAGATGCCCAGGTGGTTGAGCACCATCGACATCATGATGCCGGTGGAGGCCGTGCGGTAGTGGCCCTGCATCTGCCGCGCCACCGGCTCGCCGTCGAGCAGGAAGGGCCAGCGGTTCAGGTGCAGCGCCGCGCTGTTGGTGATGAGCTTGTGCTCGGCCAGCTCGTCGGGGTGGCTCGGCGTGCCATGGCGCTGCAGGTACTGCGGGCTGGCGTAGAGGTAGCGGCTGTGGTGGCCGATCTCGCGTGCGATCACGGCCTCGGTGTGGGTGGAGCCGGTGCGGATCGCGATGTCCACGCCCTCGCGCGCCATGTCCACCAGCCGGTCGTCGGCATGGATGTCCACCTGCAGCCGCGGGTAGCGCTCGGTCAGGCCCGCCAGGCTGGGCACGATCATGTAGTGCGCCATCGAGGGGCTCACGGCCAGCCGCACCACGCCGCCGATGTCGCGCGTCTTCCTGGCGAACTCGGCCTCCAGCTCGCTGAAGGTGCCGCCCACGCGGTGGCAGTAGTCGAGGAAGGTCTCGCCCTCGGCGGTGAGCAGCAGGCCGTGGGTCGAGCGGTGCACCAGCCGCGCGCTGCAGGCCCGCTCGATGCGGCTCAGCGTGCGCGAGACCTGGCTCACCGGCACGCCGCGCTCGCGCGCCACGGCCGACAGCGTGCCGAGTTCGGCCACGCGCGCGAACAGATGCATGTCGTCGAAAACCAGGTCCCTCATGGCCCCATGGTAACGGGGTGGGCGCGCCGGTGTTGCAGGCGCTGCAACACCCATTTGCAGCGCGGGCGCTTTCCGCGCGGCCGCGGCTTGCCTACAGTGGGCTGGCCACAGGAAAGGAACCGTCATGAACACCGCCACCCCCCGCAGGCCGCTGTCCGACAGGGCCCTGATCGATGCCGCCAAGGCCTGCGCCCCGCGCCTGCGCCGGGAGGCCATTGCGCATTTCTGGCAGGAGGCGCCGGCCGTCCTGGCGCGTGCGGCGCGGGTGCTTGGCCGCCAGCCGGGCCGCAAGACCTCTGCCGCGCAACTGCGCCCGCAGGCAGGAGCCTGAGATGCCGACCCTGCACCTGAAGATCGCGCCGTTGCAGAACCCCGAGCGCTACCAGTCGCTGGCGCGCGCGCTGACCGAGATCACGGCGCGCGTGCTGGGCAAGCGCGCCGAGGTCACCGCCGTCGTCATCGACGACCTGCCTGCCGCGCGCTGGTATGTGGGCGGCGCCGACGTGCAGCAGCCGACGGCGATGCTCGAGATCAGCATCACCCAGGGCACCAACACCGCGGCGCAGAAGGCCGCCTTCATCGCGGCCGCGTTTGCCGAGCTGCAGCGCCAGCTGGCCCATGGCGGCCCGCTGGAGCCGGCCAGCTACGTGATCGTGCGCGAGCTGCCAGCCACCGACTGGGGCTATGGCGGCCAGACCCAGCAGGCGCGCCAGGACGCGCGCTGGCGCCAGCGCGAGCCGGCGCACGCCTGAGGCCTGTTCACAGGCCCCCAGGCCGGCGCGTCAGGCTGCCAGCGGCAATGCGGCGGGTGCGGTGGCGCCGCGCAGTTGCTCCACCAGCGCCTGCGGCTGCGCCGGCAGCCGGTCGCCGCGCCACACCACCTGCTGGTCGGCCCGGCACAGCACCAGCGCGTGGCGGTAGGCCTCGGGCACGGCGTTGCCCCGGGCCCGCACGTCCAGCAGCGCCAGCGGTAGGCCGCGCGCCTGCGCGGCCGCCAGCAGCGGCGCGGCATCGGCCTGCCCATCGAAGCGCAGCAACGTGTAGCCCGGGCCAAAGGCGTCGTACAGCGAGCGGCCGTCGGCCAGCCAGAAGTGGGGCGCGCGGCAGCCCGGCACGGTGGACGGCGTGAAGCCGCCCATGGTGTAGGCCGGCGGCGCTTCCTCGTCGCTCGCGATGATCGGCGAGCCGGTGTAGTAGTAGCCGAAGTTCAGGCCTCCGCAGCAGAACTGCTGCACGTTGAGCTCGTAGGCCTCCTGGCCGATCAGCGCGCGCGCGGCCTCGCCTTCGGCGTCCTGGGCCTCGATGTTCGGCGGCACGGCGCGGCGCGCCTTGATCATCTTCTGCGCATGGTCCATCGCGAAGTGCGAGACCTGTTCGGTGATCGGCTGGCGCTCGGCCTCGTAGGCGTCGAGAATGGCCTCTTCGGCCCAGCCCTGCACCCGTGCGGCCAGCAGCCACGACAGGTTGATCGCGTCGGCGATGCCCGCGTTCATGCCGTAGCCCGCGTAAGGCACCCACAGGTGGGCGGCGTCGCCCGCGAGGAACACCCTGCGGTCGCGGAAGCGGTTGGCCACCAGGCGGCGGCCGACCCAGTCCTCCTTGGTGATGACCTCGTAGGCGAAGTCCGCGCCCACGCCCAGGATCTCGCGGATGGCCCAGTCGCGGTCCACCGAATCGAACTCGGGCTCTTCGGCGTTCAGGTGGTTGTGCACCAGCCAGGTGTCATGGCCGTCGATCGCGAACATGGTGCCGCAGCGGCGCGGGTTGACCGAGTAGTACGACCACGCGGGCTTGCCCGGGATCAGGCCCTTGAGCTGCGGCGCGCGGATGTAGGTGGACTGCACGCGCTGGATCACGGCCGTGCCTTCGAGCCTGGCGCCGATCTGCTTGCGCACACCCGAGCTGCCGCCGTCGCAGCCCACGAGGTAGCGGCAGCGCAGCGTGCGCGTGGCGCCCGTGTCCAGGTCCAGCAGCGTGGCGCTGACGCCGTCGTCGTCCTGCGTGAAGCCGGTGACCTGGGTGCGGTTGAGCAGGGTGACGCCGGGCTGGGCCGCCGCGTGCTCGAGCAGGATGGGTTCGAGGAACAGCTGGTTGATGCGGTGCGGCGGCTCGGGCGTGGGCCACCAGGCGTCGGGGCCCTCGGTCTCGGTGTAGCGGTCGCGCCGGCAGGGAATGGGGATGCGCGTGAGCTCGATGCCGGTCACGCTGGTGCGGAACACCACGTCGTTCGGATAGTCCTCGGGCAGGCCGGCGTCGCGCAGCTTCTGCGCCACGCCGAGGCGGCGGAACTGCTCCATGGTGCGCGCCGACACGTGGTTGCACTTGACATTGGGCGGCTCGGCATAGCGCCGGATCTCGGCAACCGTTACCTTCACGCCGCGCCCGGCCAGATCCATCGCCAGCGTCAGGCCCACCGGGCCGGCGCCGACGACCAGCACGTCGGTCTGCATCTCGTTGCTCGTCATGACTTGTTTGATTCCTGTTCAGTCCAGCTTGATGTCGGCGGTCTTGATCACCTTGGCCCACTTGCGGGTCTCCGACTGGAGGTAGCGCTCGAAATCCTCCACCTTGGTGGGCGCAGGCTCCACGCCCAGGCCGCGCATGCTGGCCTTGGTGGCTTCGTCGTTGAGCGCGGCGGTGAACTCCGCGTTCAGCCGCGCGATGATGGGCTGCGGCGTGCCGGCCGGCGCCACCAGGCCGAACCAGCCGGTGGAGTCGTAGCCCGGCAGGCCGGCCTCCGACACCGTGGGCACCTCGGGCAGCATGGCCAGGCGCTGCGGGCTGGTCACGGCGTAGGCGACCAGCTTGCCGGCCTTGATGTGCTGCAGCGCCGAGGGCAGGTCCACCACGGCCAGCGGGATCTGGCCCGAGAGCACGTCCAGCGCCGCCGGGCCCGAGCCGCGGTACGGCACCTCGACCAGCCTCACCTCGGCCATCTGGCCCAGCAGCGCGGCCGACAGGTGCATGGCCGTGCCGTTGCCGCCATGCGCGATGGACAGCTTGCCCGGCTGGGCCTTGGCCAGCGCGATCAGGTCGCGCAGGTTCTTCGGGCCCAGTGAGGGGTGGCCGATGATGACGAACGGAATCGCCGCCAGCATGGTCACGGGCTTGAAGTCCTTGATCGGGTCGAACGGCATCTGCGCGTAGAGGCTCACATTGGCGGTGAGCCCGCCGGCCGCGCCCACGCCCAGCGTGTAGCCGTCGGCCGGGGCCTTGGCCACCACCGAGAGGCCGATGTTGCCGCCCGCGCCGGGCCGGTTGTCCACGATGACCTGCTGGCCGAGCTTGTCGTTCAGGCGCGGCAGCAGCATGCGCACCACGGCGTCGCTGCTGCCGCCGGGCGGGAAGGTCACGACCACGCGGATCGGCTTGGTGGGGTAGTCGCTGCGGGCGGCGGGGGCTTGCGCCTGGGCCTGGGCGCCCAGCACGGCGGCGCTGGCTGCGAACACTGCCAGCGTGCGGATGATGCGGTTCATGAGGTTGTCTCCTGGTGGCGGCGGGCCGCGCCTTGGGGCGCTGGCCTGCCTTGTCTCCGAAGAGCGCATTGGAACCGTGATCGATTCATTCGTAAATCGAAAAATTCAAAACCAAATATGATGTAACTTCATGAATCAAAGCTTCACGCCCACGCTGCGCCAGCTGCGCGCCTTCATGGCCGTGTACCAGCTGCGCAAGCTCAGCGCGGCGGCCACGCAGCTGTTCGTCACGCAGTCGGCGGTGAGCGTGCTGATCCGCCAGATGGAAGAAGGCCTGGGCGTGCGCCTGTTCGACCGCACCACGCGCTCGCTGCAGCCCACCGAGGCCGCGCGCGAGGCCGTGGCGGTGGCCGAGCGCATTCTGCGCGACGTCGACGCGCTGGGTGCGGGCTTTCGCGACCTCACGCAACTGCGGCGCGGGCGCGTGTGCCTGGCCGTCACGCCCACGCTGGGCGAGATATTGCTGCCCGGCGTGATCCGCCGCTTCGTGGCGCTGCATCCCGAGATCCGCGTGGTGGTGGATGACTGCGCACCCGACCAGTTCGTGCCGCGCATCCTGGGCGAGCATGTGGAGTTCGGCATCGGCACGCCCGAGCGCGCCGGCGCCGACGTGGACACGCAGCCGCTGCTGCGCGACCACCTGAGCCTGGTCTGCGCGCCAGACCACCCGCTGGCGCGCGCCCGCAGCGTGCGCTGGGCCGACCTGGCCGGCCACCCCGTCATCACCGTGCGGCCGGGCTACGGCATCCGCCCGATGATCGACGCCACCGCGGCCAAGGCGGGCGTGACGCTAGAGGTGGTGAACGAGGTGGCGTTCCTGTCCACCGCGCTGTGGATGACGGCCAGCGGCCTGGGCGCCTCCATCATGCCCGCGGCCTATGCCGCGGCGGCCCGCCAGCCGGGCCTGGTGATCAAGCCGCTGGCGGCGCCGCGCGTCTCGCGCGACGTGGCCGTGGTGACCAAGCGCGGCCGCTCGCTGTCGCCGGCGTGCGAGCGCTTTATTGCGGTGATGCGGGCGGAGCTGGGGCGGAGTCGGGGTGTGGAGCGGGTCTGAGTGGCGGCTGGGGTGGGTAGTTGGGGTTGATGTGGGTCATGGCGCCGCTGCACATCACGGCCGTTGCCGGTCGCATTTGATACTTGTAGCCACGCGCGGCATCATTCATTGTGAGCAAGGGCAAACAGTCACTTTCGGCCAGAAGCTGACCGAGGTACTAGGAATGCGGCAAACGGACATTTACATTGACACGTTTTGCCGGTTCACTTGAATGTGCGGACTTCGACTCGCACAAGCGCGTCTCAGACGGGCCAAAAGAGCGGCCTCCGAACACAGCGCCAGCTAGACTGCATCATTGACGCAAGACGTTTGGGTCATTGTCGAGTGCTGTATAAAAACACATAATTATTCGTCTTGAGGACGAATATCAATCGCATGGAGAGGCGCCACCTATGAGCATGAACACGTTCCTTGCTGGACGACTGAGAAACACTCCCCTTCCGCGAACCCACGGCTTGATGCCCCTGTTCGAGGCTGTGGTCAACTCGATTCAGGCGGTTGCATCAACTATGTCGTCAGTTGATGACGGCGAGATCGTTATAGAGATCGAGCGTTCTTCGCAACAAACGCTCCAGCTTGAAGGGGTTGGTCGGCGCGGCGCCCCACCGCAGGAGGCAATTGTTGGCTTTCGAGTGCGCGACAACGGTTGCGGCTTTGACGATTCAAACCTGCAATCATTCGAGACACTCGACTCCGATTTCAAAGCATTAGAAGGCTGTCGTGGTGTTGGTCGCCTTCTATGGCTCAAGGCCTTCGACTCTGTCGAGATCGACAGCAACTTCATAGGCCCAGACAGCAGACTTCTTAAACGCAGCTTTACCTTCACTGCGTCCAAGGGTGTTGACGGCCTGACGGTTTCACCGTCGACTTCAACGACGAGGCAGACAGAAGTTCACCTGCGTGGTTTCAAGAAGGAATACCGAGAGCGAGCACCGAAAACCGGCAGAACGATCGCCAACGCACTGTTTGAGCACTGTCTTTGGTACTTCGTGCGCGATGGTGGCGCCCCTAAGATCAAGGTGGTGGACCACGACGAGGCCATTGTTTTAGATGACGTTTACGAGGAATGCATGCACTCGTCTGCCCAGCGTCAGTCACTAACAATCAAGGGCAAGCCATTTGAACTCACGCATCTGAAGCTCAAGGCCTCAACACCAAGAGAACCATTTGTCGCATGGTGTGCGGCCGGTCGGGTCGTAAAGGAGGAGGGCATCACCGGCAAGGTGTCAGGACTTCATGGCCGAATCGTCGATGACGATGGTGATTTTTTGTATGGTTGCTACATGACTTCGCCGTTCCTCGATCAACACGTGCGACCTGAGCGCATTGGCTTTGACATTGAGGAAATCAGCGACGATCTCTTTGCCGCTACTGAGCTGAGCTTGACCGATATTCGCACTGCGGTTCTGGACTCTTCTAAGGAGTTTCTTGCCATGTACTTGCAAGAGAGTCGTGCTGCTGGGCGTGAGCGCGTTGAGAAATTCGTATCTCAACGCGCACCAAGGTACCGCCCCATTCTTGCAAGAATCAGCGAAGAGAAGTTGAGCGTGGATCCCTCAATCTCTGATAGGGATCTTGACCTGTTACTGCATAAGCAACTTTCTGAGATTGAAAGCAGCCTTCTTGTTGAGGGCCACTCCATCATGACGGTGGAATCAGACGAGACCACCGAACACTACCGCGCGAGGCTCAATGACTATCTGTCAAAGGTCGAGGCAGTGAAGATGTCTGACCTCGCTGGCTACGTATTTCACCGGAAAACCATCCTCGACATATTGCAGAAGGCGATTGAACGCGGAGACGACGGCAAATATGCGCGGGAAGATTTGATTCATGAAATCATCATGCCAATGCGTAAGACTTCGAACGATCTACTCGAAAAGTCAAACCTTTGGTTGATCGATGAGAGGTTGGCCTTCCACGACTTCCTTGCATCGGACAAGCCATTATCGTCCATGCCCATCGTCCAGACTGATGAAACGAAGGAACCTGACCTTGTCGCACTTAACGTGTTCGATGAACCTCTACTTGTTGCTGAAGGTCAGCGCCTTCCACTCGCATCGATCATAGTGGTCGAAATCAAAAGGCCAATGCGGAACGACGCTGCCAGCGGAGAGGATAAAGACCCCATTGAGCAGGCGTTGGGTTACCTTGATCGAATCCGCAATGGACAAACGCAAACAGCCAGTGGTAGACCGATCCCACGCTCAGACGAGATTCCTGGCTTTTGCTACGTCATTTGTGATATCACTCCTTCGGTCGAAAGACGCTGCAAGTTGGCTCAATTAACTGTAACAAGCGACAGACAAGGCTACTTCGGCTACAACCCAAATTTCAGGGCCTACATCGAGGTAACTTCTTTCGACCGCCTTCTCAATGGGGCGAGAGAACGCAATCGGGCTTTTTTTGACAAGTTGGGGCTACCAACAAACTTGTGAGCGTCTGTCTTTGCCATCGCTGATGTCTGCCTAGGATCGAAAGCCGCTGCTCCCCACGAGCGACAAGCGCCCCACTGCTTGGCGTCGCCCACCGAAATCTTCACCGACGGGGCGGCTTGCCCGCCCCTCACCCAAAGTGATCAAACGACCTGAACGCCCCCTGCACCGGCGCCTCATCCGCATCCACCAGTCGGATACCGGCTTCGGCCTCAATGCAGCCAATGCGCGTGACGCGGGTCTGCGCCTGCACCGAAGCAGCCTGCACCGCCGCGCGGGCGGAGGCCGGCGCGGTGCAGGCCTCATCGCCGCCCGACAGCACCAGTTCCAGCCGCTTTTCAGAGGAAAAAGCGGCCGATGTCCAGGTGGGGTATTTGTTTGATGCTATTAAATTAATAGCAATCGAGGTATCGACGCGAGCGCCCATGCCCGAGGCCTGGAGGATGTGTCCGAGGTCGCCGAGCAGGCCGTCGCTGATGTCGACCGCGGCCGTGGCTACACCACTTCGCGCTCTTGTTCAGCGTTGTCTTGGCGAGCGATAGAGCCCGCTTTCACCATTTGTCATCGCTGTGACGGGTTTGCGGCGCCTTCGGTACATCTGCCGATGCCGCTTCGCCCTGGGGCTGTTGGCGCACCGCATTGCGAGAGGGTTTGGCCACCGCAGCCGGGGCCGCTGCATCATGGCCTTCGGCTTGCGCTTTGCTGATGGCGGCTGTCTTGAGCGCTGCTTTTTGCCGCAAGGTGATGGCTCCGGGGCGAAAGGGCTTGTCGGCCAGAGGGCCCGTGCCCTCTTCCAGGGTTCCGTAGGATGTCTGCGCAGACACGCGGTCGATCCGGATGACGCCCACGGGCGTTTCGCTGCGCCCCAGCGAGCGGCCGGTCTGCGGGTCCTTGAGTTCTTCGCCCAGATACACAGCCTGCCAGCGTTGCCCCGCCTGCAGGGACTCTCCCCCCTGGCTCAGCACGACCTGATCTCCCGCCATGGAGACGACGGTCACAGGGAACAGGCCGGTCACGATGGCGCCGCCGATCTGCCCGGAGAACGAGTCCATCATCTGCGCGGCCATGTTCCTGCCATCGATCACCCGTGGCATCGTGCTGGGGTCGGCTGATGCCAGTTGGTGATCGAAACTGTCCGACATCACCACCTCGCCGGTTGCCGCGTTGAGCAGGCGCAGCGTAATGCGCCCGCCGCCCGAGTAGGACACCAATTGCCGGTCGCTCATGCGCAGTTGCCGCACGCTGCGCGGATACTCGAATCGCTCAATGGTCGGGATCAGAATCAGATCGGTGGCCAATTGCTGGCCCAGCCGTGCGCTGTCCTGCAGGCGCACATTGCCGCTGTTGATGTGGTCGATCTCTGCCTGCATGTCGCTGCCGAACTCGCGGTCCAGCACGATGAATCGCTTGGTCTGCGTCAGGATGTCGGAAAGCCGACCGCGCACGGCGCTTGCCACCTCGGCTGCATTCACGCGGCCATCGCCCACGGCGTAGCTGGCGACTGACGTCTTCGGCATGGCCACCACGATCTTGGGCCGCCCTTGTTCGTCGGGCGCGCGGTACTGCGCCACGTCCACGCGCACGCGCACCTTCCAGTAGCTGCGCATCTTCTTGTAGCTGGCATCAGACTCGTAGGAGCTGGCTCCGCGCTTGACGTCGATCTTGGCCTTGTCGTTGCGCGAGGCCGAGCCGCTGTACGAGCCCGAGGACTGGCCGCTGTCCCCGTCGATGCTGACGCTGGTGTTGGCGCGGGCGTCGACGCTGGCCTTCGCTTCGGAAGAGGCCAAGGCCGAATAGCTGTAACCCCCGTCGCTGGCCCGCACACGGGCGATGGTCTGCTCATCCAGCTTGTCGATCTCTTCTTGGGACAGAATCTCGAAGCCCGTCACCGTGCCTTGGCTGGCAGCCATCAGTTTCTGCGCAAAGGCCTCGGAGCGGACCGAATTCGCGTTCTGTCCATCGACCGACACATCCAGTCCCGAGCGCACGCTCTGCAACTGGCTAGCCACACGCACCCCATTCACTTGCGCCACGGCCGACTGCAGGGCGGCGACCACGGCCAGTTCCTGTGTGCTGCCGATCGCCTCGACCTCGCGGCGCACCTTGGTGACGCCGCCGACATCAGGGGCGCCGCTCTGTGCCTTGTCCTGCGTCGGCGCGCTGGCCGCGGGCGCGGGGCTCGCGGCCTCTTGTTTCTTGCCGCAGGCCGACAACAGGGCCATCAACAACGCAAGTGCGCAGATTCCAATTCTTTGCATCACGGACTCCCTCGGTCGGTTGCGGCTCTGAAGATCAGAGGAGGCTGGTGGCTTCCCTCGGGATGTCCACGCCGTTGTTTTTGGCGAAATCGATGGCGCGCCTGAGCACGCTCGTCAGATTGGAGACGCTGCCGGGCAGATTCTTGACGATGTAGGCACCAGACTCGAGCTTGCCCAATTGCATCGGCGACACGCTGGACAGCCCGGAGGAGAAGCCTTGGGCGTCCTTGCCCAAGTCCATGTACTTCTTCACGCCCGTGGCCAGCGAGAGAAGGCCCTGGGCGTACCTGGTCTTGGCCTCCGCGTCCTTTAGCGTGGCGCCGGACTTGAGCGCCTCCGACTGGGCGGCGGCGTTGGCGCTGATAGCCTTGTCCTGCGCTTCAATGTCCTTGGCCGACAGGGAGTCCGATGTTGCTGCTGCGTCCACCGCTTGGGCGTTGATGCCCAGGGCCGCTGCCATGTGGCCATTGGCCGTCTGGATGTCCTTGCCGGCCGCCATATAGGTGCGCACCAACTGGTCCTGCTGCGCGCCCATGTCGGCGCCGGCGTTGCCTCCGGATGATTTGTTACCCGTGAGATTGCCCAGCATATTCCCGAATTGGGCAAAACTCAGGGTCGGCGATGCCAAGGCCATGGCCGTGAGAGCAACGGCAAACGTCTTTTTCATGATGAAACCTTTCTTGCAGTGGTTGAGGTTGGGAAACAGGTGCTTCTCTCGATGCGAGGCGGGAACGCCGAGACGACGCGTTTCAGCGCACGCCCATCGTGGTCATGCGGCTGGACAACTCCTGGGCGGCGTTGCTGGCGGCAGATTTGAGGGCATTGCCACGCGCCTCGTCCTCGCTGGGGCCGACGCCGGCATAGGAAACCGGGCCTACCGCCACGCGGGTGCGCGGGATGGATTTGGTGACATCCAGGACCTTGGCATTGACCGTGACCGACACGCGCATCAGGCCGGTTTGCGGGTCCTTGGCTGCAAGACCCACGTCCAGAGTGCCCAGGGCGATGTAGGGGATCTGCGCGTCTTTCATGCCAGCGGCGATGGCGCGCAGCGTCTTCGGCTGCAGGTCGTTGCCCGACTTGTAGTCGTTTTCGATGTCCGCCACCTTGAAGGCCTGGGACTCGACCATGGCACCCTCGATCACGTCGTAGCCGGCTTGCGAGAACTGTGCAACGAACACCTGGTTCAGATTGGCGCTCGGCAGCAGGCGCCAGGTGGAGTCACTGGCCCGGCTCACGGTGCTGCCGCCGGTCTCGGAGGTCACGGTGGATTTGACGGAAACATCCGTGCTGCGATCCACCGTCCTGGACGCGGAGCCGTAGGTGTTGACCTGCGAACGCTTGACCGACTCGCCTTCGCTGGTTTTTTCCGCCACGGCGTTCCGGTCCTGCCGCGCGGCGGAGGATTGCGCCGAACTGTCTTGCCGCTTGAAGACGCGGTCGTCGTAGCTCTTGGTTGAATCCACCTGCCGCGACACGAACACGAAGCTCAGCGCCGACTTTTCGCTTTCAGCCGTGCGGGCGACAGCGGAACTGGCCTGTACCGCGTTGCGCAGGTTGGCCACATTCAGCGAAATGCGGACCACCACGCTGTATTCGAATTCCTTGGGGTTGTCGGTTTCCGCGATCACCGTGGTGTCCAGGATGTAGCGCCCCGGCTCTTCCAGAATCTTGCCGCGGATCGCATTGAAATTGGCTGACTCGGATTGCCCGGCTTCGGCGTAATAGGCCTCCACCGCTTTCAGCGCGGCCTCCTGCCGCGCCTTCTGCTTGACGGCACCCGATGCTTCCTTGCGGTCGAAGGCGCCGATGGATTCCTTGTAGTTCGCGGTGTACTGGCCGCGCGCCTGCTGGATCTGCGCGCCCGCCTGCAGGGCGAAGGCGGCCATCAGGACGGCGATGAGGTGTTTGATTACTTGCATAGCTTCATCAACTCCTTGGTCTGTGAGATTTGCTGTTCGATGTCCTTTGCGGCGGCGGCGCTCTTGAGCCACTTCTCATCGCCCGTGCCGCCTATCACCTGGGCCAGCTTCACGAACAAGCGGTTGACCGCGTCGTAGAAATGCTCAAAATCGTTCACACCGCCTTGGCTGGCGGGGATCACACGGGTCTCGCCGTTCTTCAAGGCTGTGTTCAGGTACGCCTTGCGGCTCAGCGGCTCTTCAATGCGCAGTTGTGCATACGCGCCATAGACAAAACTGGTCGCTCCACCGGGGACTTCGCTGAACTTGATTTTTTTGAAACCAGAGAGCTCCGTGCTGATTTCATAGTCGGGTTTGGGCAGCTTCAGTTCCCACACCGTTCCGTCCGAAATACGCATCGACATCACATTTCCGATGGCGTAGCCCTTGGCGTACGGCACGATGGGCACCCCGGCCCGTGTCGAGATGGCCTCGCTCACCAGATCGGCCGCCCAGGTTTCCGCCGCGCCGGGCTCCGACTTGATGTGGGCTGGCAAGGCCTCCAGCGCCTCCGGTTGGATCTGCACGGACGTGACCTGCAGGTACCGTGGCACCTGCGCCGGAATTTCCGCCCGGGCCACGTTGTTGACGAAGCGCGCGAGCAGGCCCGGCTTGTCGTTCGCGCCCTCGAAGACCAGCCGCACCCGCTCCTGAATCTCGTCGGGGCCGGGGTAGTGGTCCAGCGAGTCGACGTAGGCGAAGCTGATGGGGTAGGCGCGCACCACGGTCATCGATTTGAAATCGAAGAACATGGTCTGCCCCCGGATGAGCACCATGAGCTTGTGCAGAGGGCCGAACTGATCGACGGACACCGTTTCCGAGCCGATGACCAGTGCGACCGCCAGCGCCTGGGTTCGCCCCTTGAGTTCGTCGATCTGGGAAACGATCCGCAAATGGGAGGGAGGGGTGGCTGCCAAGGTGCGCAGCAATTGCGACTGAATCGGCGTTCCTGCGTCCTGCAGCGCTTTTTCGTAGCGCCGCGACTCAGGGAAGCGCTTATCCAGCACCTGCTCGTCGCCCGATCCGGCGTACGCCAGCCCGGCCAGCGCGACGTCCACCATCTGTTGTGCGAAGGCCGTTGGATGGGACGCTAGCCAGAAAAAGAGCAGACCTGTCCAAAGCCTGCCGAATCTGGACGACAAACACTTCATGCCGCTGGCCTCTCCTCGGTGTGTGGTTGGTAAATGATTTTTACCTAATTTGTAAAACATTATAACAATCACGACCGAGCTTGAACCTAGCGTTCCATGCATGGCAAAAGGAACCCACGCGGATGAGGCTCAGGCGTTTTCCTCCCGGCTGAAGCAGGCACTGGAGGATGCGGGGGTGCGGCCGTCGCCGGCCGTGGTGGCCAGCGAATTCAACCTGCGGTACTGGGGCAAAAGCATCACGGCGCACACTGCACGAGCATGGCTGGCCGGTGTGGCGATCCCCATGCAGGACAAGATCCGCACGCTCAGCGAATGGCTGCATGTGAATCCCGACGAACTGCGGTTCGGTCCTCGAACCGGGGTGTTGCTGGCTCGTGAACAGGAGCCGGGGGCTGAACGGCTGAGCCTGCAGGACCGCGAAATGCTGGCGCAATACCTTGCGCTGCCTCCGATGCATCGCAAGACGGTGCAGGAAGTCGTGGCGGCCTTGGCCGTCGCCGCGCGGGCGGCCGCCTCGGGGCCGCCGCTCTCACGAAAAGCGAAGGGCGAACGGTGACTGGCCGTCGAGATGCGTGCTAAGCGCCGCTTGAGATCAGGCGAAGTGGTCGAACGAGGCGTAACGGTGCGGCATCGCTTGCCCCTGCGCATCCACCAGGTGCAGCCCGGTTTCGGCCTCAATGCAGCCAATGCGCGTGACGCGTGTCTGCGCCTGCACCGAAGCCACCTGCACCGCCGCGCGGGCCGAGGCCGGCGCGGTGAAGGCCAGTTCGTAATCATCGCCGCCCGACAGCACCAGTTCCAGCCACTTTTCAGAGGAGAAAGCGGCCGATGTCCAGGTGGCGCGGTTGTTTGATGCTATTAAATTCATAGCAACCGAAGTGTCGACTCGGGCGCCCACGCCGGAGGCCTGGAGGATGTGCCCGAGGTCGCCGAGCAGGCCGTCGCTGATGTCCACCGCGGCCGTGGCCACGCCGCGCAGCGCCTGGCCCAGCGCCACGCGCGGCGTGGGTTGCTCCATGCGGGCGCGGGCCTGCTCGAACACCTCGGCCGGTGCCGACAGCGTGCCGCGAAAGACTTCGAGCGCCAGCCGCGCATCGCCCAGCGTGCCGCTCACGTAAAGGTCGTCGCCGGCGCGCGCGCCCGAGCGCAGCAGCGCCTGGCCGCGCGGCACCTCGCCGAACACGGTGATGCAGATATTCAGCGGGCCCTGCGTGGTGTCGCCACCCACCAGCTCGCAGCCATGCGCGTCGGCCAGCGCCAGCAGGCCGCGCGAGAACGGCTCGAGCCAGGCTTCGTCGGCGCGCGGCAGGGCCAGTGCCAGCGTGAAGGCCAGCGGCCGGGCGCCGCAGGCGGCGAGGTCGCTGAGGTTCACCGCCAGCGCCTTGTGACCGAGCTTGAACGGATCGACGGTGGACAGGAAATGCCGGCCCTCGACCAGCATGTCGGTCGAGATCGCGAGCTGCATGCCGGCGGCCGGCTGCAGCAGCGCGCAGTCGTCGCCCACGCCGAGCACGGCGCGGGTGGCGGGGCGCGTGAAGAAGCGCCGGATCAGGTCGAACTCACCCATGGAGGCTTGCCGCGGGTGCGGTGTCGGAGGGCGCCGGGGCGGCGAGGCTGTCGCCCGACCAGCGCAGCGCGCGCGAGGCGATCGGCGGGCCGATGGTTTCGAGCACCGCGACCGCGGCCAGCACCACCGAGCCCACGATCGCGCCTTCGGAGGGGAACAGCGTCACGGTGGTGTTGACCAGGCCGATGGCCAGCCCGGCCATCGGGATCAGCAGCAGGCCGGTGGTGGCCGCCTGCCGGCTGGGCACGCCCACGGCCAGGGCCGTGGCGCCCACGCCCAGCCACTTCGCGAGCGAGCGGCCGAGCACGAAGATGGCCGCCGCGGGCGCGTACTGCACCATCTCGGCCACGTGCAGGTTGGCGCCGGCATAGACGAACAGGACGATGAAGAACAGCTCGAAGGCCGGGCCGAACTCCATGTTGGCCACCAAGTCCTTGCGCTCGATGCTGCGCACCACCACGCCCAGCACCAGCGGCGCGAACAGCGCCGAGAGGTTGAGCATCAGGGCCGCGCCCAGCGTGATCGAGACGGCGCCGACCACCAGCGCGAGCTGGTACTGCGCCGCCGCCTTGGTCTTGCGCGCTGCGTGGTGCAGCAGGTAGCCCGCCGCCGCGCCCAGCGCGGCCGAGCCGAGCAGCCGGTACAGCGGCGCGCCGACGACGGTGCCGAGCGAGGCGTCGGTGCGGCTGTAGAGCGCCGGCAGCAGCGCCGCGAACACCACGAAGGCGATCACGTTGTTCAGCGCCACCAGCGATTTGGCGCGCTCGGTCACCGGGCCGGCGGCGCCCAGCTCGTGCGCCACGTGGATCAGCACGGCCGGCGAGGAGGAGATCGCCACGGCCGCGATCACGGCGGCGCTCAGGCCCCCGATGCCCACGAGCCCAAGCAGGAAGTACACGGCGAAGAAGGTCAGCGCGCTTTCGGCGGCCGAGATCGTGAGCAGGCTCTTGTCACGCACTAGTAGCTTGATGTCGAGCGACAGGCCGAGGCGGTACAGGATCAGGCCGAGCGCCACGTCGATCACGATGCGCGAGTTGGCCAACCCTTCGTGGCTCACCAGGTGCAGCACGTTCGGCCCCGCGATGAAGCCCACCAGCATGAAGCCGGTGATGCTGGGCAGCCACCGCCAGTGGTGCGCGACGAAGCCGCCGAGCGAGCCGCAGAACAGCAGGAAGCCGAAGAAGAAAAGCGTGTTGACCGACAGGGGCCAGCCAGGAAGGAAGTCCATGAGCACCACTCGAAAGACCGTGATGCCCGATGATACCGGCGCCCTGCGGCGAACCGGGTGCGCGCCGGGTGTGCGCCGAGGGTGCCGAACCTGCTAGCGGTCCCTGAACTTGAGCGCGGCGCGGCGGATCACCTCGGCCAGCAGCCGCTCCTGGGACTGCTGCTCGCGCAGCCAGCGGGCATCGTTGCTGCCCTGCTCGGCGCTGGCGCGCAGCAGGTGCAGCGCGGCGCCGGCGTTCACCGCCTCGGCGTGCGGCTCGAGCCGCTGCAGGGTCGCCAGGATGTGGTCGCGCAGCGCCATGTGCTCGCCGGTGGCCGGGTCCACGTAGACGGCCTCCAGTCCGAAGCGGCAGGCCTGGAAGCGGTTGTAGGTGTAGACCAGGTAGTCGTCCTCGGCGGGCATGAAGGGCTGCTCGCGCAGGAACCAGGCCGCCAGCGACTGCACGTAGCCGGCCAACGCGGCGGCGCGCTCCACCGTCAGCGGCGTGTCGAACACGCGGATTTCGATAGTGCCGTACTCGGGCTTGGGCCGGATGTCCCAGTAGAAATCCTTCATGCTCTTGACCACGCCGGTACGCGTCATCTTGTCGAAGTAGGCGCTGAATTCGTCCCAGGTCAGCGCGAACGGCGCGCGGCCCGACAGCGGGAACGCGAACACCGAGTTCAGCCGCGCCGAGTCGAACGCCGTGTCCTGCCCCTGCACGTAGGGGCTGGAGGCCGACAGCGCGATGAAGTGCGGGATGTAGCGCGACATGCGGTGCAGCATCAGCAGCGCGGTGTCGGCGTCCGGGCAGCCCACGTGCACGTGCTGGCCGAAGATGGTGAACTGCTTGGACAGGTAGCCGTACAGCTCGGACAGCTCGCGAAAGCGCGGCTTGTCGTAGATGCGGCGCTCGTGCCACATCTGGAATGGGTGCGTGCCGCCGCCCACCACGGCGATGTTGAGCTTGTCGGCGCTCTTCACCAGCGCGTCGCGGATCTGCGAGAGCTGGCCCAGCACCTCGGAGGACGAATGGCACACGCCGGTGGAGATTTCGATCATGCTCGAGGTCATCTCGGGCACCACGCTGCCGGGCAGCGGCGTCTTGGCCATCAGGCGCAGCATGTCCTCGGCGTAGGGCGCGAGGTCGTAGTCGTTGGTGTTGACGAGCTGGAGCTCGAGCTCCACGCCCAGCGACAGCGCGGCGGAGTGGTGGAAGGGCTCAAGACTCACGGCGGTCTCCGGTGGCGGAGCCCAGCGGCTCCAGGGGCTTGGAACTTTCGCCGGCGCGGTACAGGGCGTAGGTGGCCACCACCGCGCCCAGCACCTCCATCAGCAGGATGGTGGGCAGCGCGATGCGCGCGATCATCCGGCCGAGCGAGGGCGACGCCAGCACGAATTGCGACACCAGCAGCAGCGCGATCGACGACATCGGCGCCATCGCGCAGCCGGTCCACAGCGCCTGGCGCCAGCTCGCGCCGCTGCCCGGGTTGGCCAGCGCCACGCCGACGATCTTGGCCAGCGCGCGGGCCAGCACCAGCGTGGCCACCAGCCCGGCCACGGACTTGCTCCAGTCGGCCTGTGCGGCCACGGTGGAGACCAGCACGAACATCAGCATGATCAGGATCGAGGCGGCCGTGCCGAGCTGGCGCGGCCAGGTCCAGGGGCGCGGGTTGAGCTGCTTGAGCAGCATGCCGCCGAGCAGCGCCGCCAGCGGCGCGGAGCCGCCGAAGTGGGCCGCCAGCGCGGTGCCGGCCGCGATCAGCGCGAGCAGCAGCATGGAGGTGTTCTCGCTGGTCGGGCTCATCACGCGCAGGGCCGAGCGCAGCGCCAGCGCCAGCACGGCGCCCACCACCACCGAGATGCCCAGCACCACCGCGACCGGGTACACCGTGTCCGACAGCTGGTGCAGCGGCCGGTCCATCAGGCCGGCCTTGGCGCTGCCCAGGGTCAGCGCGTAGAGCGTGCTCAGCGTGGACAGCACGATGGCCCGCTCGGTGACCGGCCCCGAGGCGTGCGTGTCCATCACCACCCGCGTCAGCACGGCGGGCGAGGCCACCATGGCCACCAGCGCCAGCGGTTCGGCCACGGCCGCGGGCACCTCGAACCAGCGCAGCACCCAGTAGGCGGCGGCAAAGGCCAGGGCCGATTCGGCCAGGCTCTGCATCAGCACCATCGGGTTGTAGCGGAACCAGCGCAGCGGAATGCGCCCGCCGGCCTCGAACAGCACCACCGAGATGCCCAGCTCGAGCAGGAACAGGCTGATGCCCTGCAGTGGCCAGGCCGTGCCCGAGAAGCCCGCCAGGCCGGCCAGGGCGCCGACGGCCGAGTAGCCCACCACCTTGGGCAGGCCGGTGTAGCGCTGCAGCAGATGGCCGCAGGCGGCGGCAATGGCCAGCAGGATCGACCACTGCACGGTCGGCAGCCCCGCGGAGGGGCGGATCCATTCGGCCCAGATGGCCATGATCTCGTTCATGTCGTTGTCTCCCGGTGGACGGATGCGGGGCTTGACCCGCCTGCGGCGTTGCCGCACAAAACCCGGCTGACCGGGCCTGTTGATGAAGGATCAGGCGGCCCGAAGCTCTGTCTGGAAATTTACAGGAGCGGCGCGCCCGCGGGTGTAGGACAGTGCCGACATTTGCCGCCCGCGGCGGCTGCATGGAGGGCGGCGCAGCCGCTCAGGCCGGAATGAAGAAGCTGGCGGGCTTGCGGCGCCAGCGCGCCCAGATGGCCGCGCGGATGCGGGCGCGGTCCACGCCGCTCACGTTGTGCGCGCGCAGCGCGAGCCGGAACGCGAAGTAGAAGCTGACGCTGAGGTTGAGCATGCCGATCAGCGGAATCGAGGCCACGCACCACCACACGGCAGGCATGCGCCAGGCCTCCAACCCGTAGGCCGCGGCGGCGGCGGCGAGCTGGCCGGTGGACAGCGTGACGTGGCGCGCTTCCAGCCCCAGGCCCAGGAACGCGAGCACCGGCGGGATCAGGCCGAGCATGAAGCCCAGCGAGATGTTGGAGGCCAGGCCCGAGATGTGCTCGCGCATGAAACGGCCCCAGCGGTCGGCGCGCTGCGCACCCAGGAAGCGCGTGATGCGCGGGTTGTAGCGCATGGCCGAGTCCAGCCGGTGCAGCACGAACCAGTTTTCCGCCCAGCCCGCGATCAGGCTCGACGCGAACAGCAGCACGCCCGTGAAGGCCGCGAACAGCAGCGTGCTCGGGTTCAGCAGGTGCAGGCTGTGCAGCACGTAGTCGGCTTCCGGGCGGCCGATCATCGGATGGCCGCTGGCGGCCTGGATGCCCCAGCTCAGCAGCAGCACGCAGGGCGCCACCATGCCCACGTTGCCCAGCACGGCCGCCACCTGCGAGCGCACCAGGTCGGTGACGGCGTCCACGAACTCCTCCACCGCCGTGCCCGAGCTCAGGTCCTTGAGCTTGGCGGCCATGGCGGGGGCCGTCATCGCGGGCTGCTTGGTGGCCAGCGTCCAGTGCATCATCTGGATCAGCACGAAGCTGCCCGCATAGATCGCGCCGGCCCAGAAGCCGCCCCAGAAGGCCGCCAGGCCCACCGTCACCAGCATGAACTTGAGCAGCGTGGTGAGGGCCGTGGCCGCGCCGCCGCCGGCGGCCTTGGCCAGCATGTCGCGGTACTCGGCGCGGGTGCGCGTGATGTAGTGCTCGCCCGTTTCGGCGCTGCGCTCGGTGACCTTGGCCGCCAGCAGCGACGAGTTGCTGGTGACCAGGGCGCGCAGGCTGTTGCGCTCCTGCCCCACCGCGGCCAGCCGCGCCAGCAGGCGCGTGGCGCTGAGCGCCGGAGTGGGCGAGAGCAGGCAGTCCAGCAGCTCGCGGATGCGCAGTACGCGCTCGCGCAGCTGGCGCAGGCGGAACACCAGCCCGACCGAGATGCCGTGTTCCTCCAGGTGCGTGTAGACGCTGGAGGCTGCGTGGCGGCAGGCGTCGAGCCGCTCGCGGAAGCGGTGCACGGCGGCCGCCAGCGCGGCGTCGTCGTGCGGCTGCCGGCGCACGGCGGCGCGCAGCGCTTCCACGTCGGCCGGCAGGGCATGGAAGAACTGCGTGCTACGCACGCTGGCGCTCATGCGCAGCCGCAGCTCCGGCGCGAAGCCCGTTGCGCTGACCTGGCTGCTGCAGTAGGTGATGGCTTCCAGCAGGGTTTCCTGCCAGTGCGAGGCGCCGGCGGCGGGCGGGTCCGCGGCATCGTCGCCGGCCAGCAGGCGCTGCAGCCGGTTCAGCATCGACTCGTCGAGCAGCAGCAGCCACTGCGCGTCCTGCTTGCCCGACAGCGCCAGCGAGAACAGCTCCGACGCATCCACGGTTTCGGGTGTGCCGGGCAGCAGCTTGCGGCGCAGGCGCTCGGCCAGCTCGCTGACAAAGGCGGTGCGCGGCGCGAAGCCGAAGTCGGCCAGCAGGATCGTCACGTCCACGGTCTGGGCCAGGGCCTGCCACCAGGCGCGCAGGCGCGAGTGCAGTTCGGGGCGGGCTTCCAGGGCATCGAGCAGCAGGCGCACGCGGCTCGCAGCGGCCGGCGCGGAAGCCGGGTGGCCGCGAATCCAGTCGCACAGCCGGATCAGCCAGAGATGGCGTTCAGCCAGTCCGGCCTGCGGATTCAGATCGGAGAGCAGTGCGCTGAGGTCGCTCACCCGGCACCCGTTTCAGTGCAGGACGCGGGCACCGGGCGGGCCCCCGGCATCAAGGATGAACAGCGGGATCGGGACCTCGAAGCGCTCGCCATCCTCGGCCACGCAGAAGTAGCTGCCGTGCATGGTGCCGCTGGCCGTGCGCAGGCGGCAGCCGCTGGTGTACTGGAACGACTCGCCGGGCTTGAGCAGCGGCTGGTGGCCGACTACGGCCAGGCCCTTGACTTCTTCGGTGTGGCCGTTGGCGTCGCTGATGATCCAGTGGCGCGAGATCAGCTGCGCGGCGACCTCGCCGGTGTTGCTGATGGTCACGGTGTAGGCGAAGCCATAGGCCTGCTGCTCCGGCGACGATTGCTCGGGCAGGTACCGGGGTTCGACGTCGACGCTGAACTGGTATTTCGGCATGGCAGGTATGGTAACTGCGACAATCGCGGCATGAGCCGAAATTTCCGCATCGCCCCCTCGATTCTGTCCGCCGATTTCGCCCGCCTGGGCGACGAGGTGAAAAGCGTCATTGCCGCCGGCGCCGACTGGATCCATTTCGACGTCATGGACAATCACTATGTGCCCAACCTGACGTTCGGGCCGATGATCTGCCAGGCGCTCAAGCCGCACGCCCGCACGGCGGCCGGCCAGGCGGTGCCGGTCGACGTGCACCTGATGGTGCAGCCGGTGGATGCCCTGGCCTCGGCGTTTGCCGAGGCTGGCGCCGACTACGTCAGCTTTCATCCCGATGCCTCGGCCCACGTGCATCGCAGCATCCAGGCCATCAAGTCCAAGGGCTGCAAGGCCGGCCTGGTGTTCAACCCCGCGGCGTCCATGGACGTGCTCGACTGGGTGATCGACGACATCGACCTGATCCTGATCATGAGCGTGAACCCCGGCTTCGGCGGCCAGAGCTTCATCGACTCCGCGCTGCGCAAGATCGAGCTTGCCCGCAAGCGGATCGAGGCCTCGGGCAAGGACATCCGGCTCGAGGTGGATGGCGGCATCAAGACCGACAACATCCGCCGCGTGGCCGACGCAGGCGCCGACACCTTCGTGGCCGGCAGCGCCATCTTCGGCAAGCCGGACTACCGGGCCGTGATCGACGCCATGCGCGGCGCGCTGGCAGCGGCCTGAGGGCGGCGGGGCGCGCCGGCGCCCAAGTTGTCCCTGCTTCGTGTGGATAAGCTTGTTGATGACGCGCGGGACAAGCGCCGCGGCGCCATGGCTGGCGCGGCCTGCATTGGAATGCCTGCGTTTTGAGCAGGGGCCGGGCCCCTCTCCTGGCGGGAAGGGCGGCGCTCAGCAGGGTTGCCGTTTGTCGGCCATACTCGTCGCGGCGCCACCGCGCCGCAGCCGACTCACCCGATCGAAGCACTCCACATGACTGTTCTGTCCGATTTCCCCATCACCCGCAAATGGCCGGCCCGGCATCCCGACCGGCTCCAGCTCTACTCGCTGCCCACGCCCAACGGCGTCAAGGTCTCGATCCTGCTCGAGGAAACGGGCCTGCCCTACGAGCCGCACCGCGTCGGCTTCGACACCCAGGACCAGATGTCGCCCGAATTCCTGTCGCTCAACCCGAACAACAAGATTCCGGCCATCCTCGACCCGAACGGGCCCGGGGGCCAGCCGCTGGCGCTGTTCGAGTCCGGCGCGATCCTGCTCTACCTCGCCGAGAAGACCGGGCAGTTCCTGCCGCAGGACGCCGCCGGCCGCTACGAGACGATCCAGTGGCTGATGTTCCAGATGGGCGGCATCGGCCCGATGTTCGGGCAGCTCGGCTTCTTCAGCAAGTTTGCCGGCAAGGACTACGAAGACAAGCGCCCGCGCGACCGCTACGTGGCGGAATCCAGGCGCCTGCTGGGCGTGCTGAACCAGCGGCTGGCCGACCGCGCCTGGGTCATGGGCGACGCCTACACCATCGCCGACATCGCTACCTTTCCCTGGGTGCGCAACCTGATCGGCTTCTACGAGGCAGGCGGCCTGGTGGGGATCGCGGACTTTCCGCATGTCACCCGCGCCCTTGAACAGTTCGTGGCGCGCCCCGCGGTGGCCAGAGGCCTCGCGATCCCTCGGCAGGAGCCGGCGTAGGCGGGGCGCAAGCCCTCGCGCCGGGCCGCTGCACGGCTTTGTCCCTTTGCCCCCAATCCATGGGGGCCTGTTATCCCGCGGCAGGGAGCAGCGCCAGCAACTGCCGGGCCAGCGCATTCGGAGCGCTGCCCGACACGGCATGGATGTCGAGGCGGAGGGAAAATTGCTTCGGGAGCGGCCGCAGGCGCACGCCGGGTGGCGCGATGCGCTGGAGCGAGGCCTGGACGATGGCCAGGCCCAGGCCGGAGGCCATCAGGTCGAGCACGACGGAGGGCTTGTTCTACACTTCGCCCCTTGTTTTTGCCCAGAACCCGGTGCCTGCTTGAAACCTCATTCCTTTGCCCAGAACACGCCGGCCCTGGACTCGTCGTCGATTGATGCGGCCATCGTCGACCTCGACGGCACCATGGTGGACACGCTCGGCGATTTCGTGGCGGCGCTCAACCTGATGCTGGAGGACCTGCGGCTGCCGGGCGTGGACCGGGCGGTGGTAGGCCGGCTGGTCGGCAAGGGCTCGGAGCATCTCATCAAATCCGTGCTCCATCACGTCGATGTCCAGGCGGGGCGGTCTTCTGGTGCTATCAATATCGAAGCAATGCTGGAGCCCGCCTGGCACAGCTACCAGCGGCATTACCTGGCCGTCAACGGCCGGCATTCCGTGGTGTACCCGGGGGTGGTCGAGGGCTTGCAGCGCCTGCGCGCGCGGGGCCTGGCGCTGGCCTGCCTGACCAACAAGCCCGCGGCGTTCGCGCGGCCGCTGCTTGCAGCCAAGGGGCTCGACGGCTTCTTCAGCCGGGTCTTCGGCGGCGATGCGTTCGAGCGCAAGAAGCCCGATCCCCTGCCGCTGCTCAAAACCTGCGAGGCGCTGGGCGTGGCGCCGGCGCGCACGCTGATGGTGGGCGACTCCAGCAACGACGCGCAGGCCGCGCGCGCCGCCGGCTGCCCCGTGGTGCTGGTGACCTATGGCTACAACCACGGCGAGCCGGTGCGCGCCGTGGACGCCGACGGCTTTGTCGACTCGCTGGCCGAGATGGCGCTGCCCTGAGCCGGGCCGCGCGCGTCAGGACTTGCCCAGCAGCGCTTCCTTGAGTTTCCAGTCGGCCGGCTGGGAGCCCAGCCAGATGCGCATCAGGGCATTGAAGAACTCGGGCTCCTTGAACGGCTCGATCTGCGGGCTGCACTTGACGGTGATGAGGGTCCCGGTGCCGGGAATCCAGTCGATGGTGAAGTTGTCGCCGGCGTTGAGCTTCTTGCAGTCGGAAAACAGCTGGCTCATGCGCAGCACGCCGGGCACCACCTTGGAGAACGCGGCCTTGTCCATGTTGTCTTCCATGCCGCGCGAGAACAGCTTGCCGAGCTCGGCGGAGTCGATGTCGCGCAGCATGGTGATGCTCATGCGCTTGGCGCCGGGCGTGGCATAGACCTCTTCGGGCGTGCCGGCCTTCTTGGTCAGGTACAGGCCGGCGGTGTAGACCTTGAAGATCGCCTTGTAGCGCACGCCGGCGCCGTTGAGCTGCAGCTTGGTGCCGCGCACCTCGATGCTGTCCTCGAGCTTGACGCCCCCCACCTCCACCGTGGCGGCCGCCGCGCTCGCGGCCATCAGGCAGGCGCCCACGGCCAACACCCATTGGTCAAGCAATCTCATCGTTGTCTCCTGAAATAGAACGATCGTGCATTTTTTGTTACGGGATTGTTACGGCCGCCGGATCGGCTGGCAACAGGGTTTTGCCGGAGTCCGTTCCTCCCTGTGCAGCGCCATGGTACAGGCCGCCTGTGGCGGCGGTCCATCCATTCCCGCGCCGACGCCAGCGGAATGGCGGCGCCGGCTTTTTTGTTTGATACACTGCCTTCCATGTTCATTCACCGCACCACCATCACAGGTTTGAGCGACCGGGGAGCCTGGCCCTGGCGCAAGCCTGATTCTGTGCGTTCCTGATTGCACGGCGCTGCCGTGCGCCCGTGGCCCCTGCGGGGCCGACATCGAAGAATGAACGCGGCACCTTTTCCCTGAATCACGGTGCCGCTGAGCTGGAGGCTCAATCTGTGATCACCGAACTCGAATTCAAAAGTCTGGCCCAGGCCGGCTACAACCGCATCCCGCTGATGACGGAAGCGTTTGCCGACCTCGAAACCCCTCTCTCCCTGTACCTCAAGCTGGCCCACTCGAAGGAGGGCGGCAAGCACAGCTTCCTGCTCGAATCCGTGGTGGGCGGCGAGCGCTTCGGCCGCTACAGCTTCATCGGCCTGCCGGCACGCACGCTGGTGCGCGCCAGCGGCTTCGGCGCCCAGGCCGTGACCGAAGTGGTGCGTGACGGCCAGGTGGTGGAGTCCGCGCCGGGCAATCCGCTGGACTTCATCGCGCAGTACCAGAAGCGCTTCAAGGTCGCGCTGCGGCCCGGCCTGCCGCGCTTTTGCGGCGGCCTGGCCGGCTACTTCGGCTACGACACCGTGCGCCACATCGAGAAGAAGCTGGAGGCGAGCTGCCCGCCCGACACCCTGGGCTGCCCCGACATCCTGCTGCTGCAGTGCGAGGAACTGGCCGTCATCGACAACCTCTCGGGCAAGCTCTACCTGATCGTCTACGCCGATCCGGCCCAGCCCGAGGCCTACACCAACGCCAAGAAGCGGCTGCGCGAGCTCAAGGAGCAGCTCAAGTACTCGGTCAGCGCGCCGGTGGTCAAGCCCTCGCAGGCCTATCCGGCCGAGCGCGATTTCGCCAAGGCCGACTACCTGGCCGCGGCCGAGCGCGCCAAGGAGCTGATCGCCGCCGGCGACTTCATGCAGGTGCAGGTGGGCCAGCGCATCAAGAAGCGCTACACCGAGAGCCCGCTGTCGCTGTACCGCGCGCTGCGCTCGCTCAACCCCAGCCCCTACATGTACTACTACCATTTCGGGGATTTCCACGTGGTGGGGGCCTCGCCCGAGATCCTGGTGCGCCAGGAGCAGGTGGAAGAGGGCCAGAAAATCACCATCCGCCCGCTGGCCGGCACGCGCCCGCGCGGCGCCACGCCCGAGAAGGACAAGGCGGCCGAGGTGGAACTCATCAACGACCCCAAGGAGCGCGCCGAGCACGTGATGCTGATCGACCTGGCGCGCAACGACATCGGCCGCATCGCCCGCACCGGCACGGTCAAGGTGACCGAGGCCTTCGCGGTCGAGCGCTACAGCCACGTGATGCACATCGTGAGCAACGTCGAGGGCATCCTCAACGAAGGCATGACCGCCATCGACGTGCTCAAGGCCACCTTCCCGGCCGGCACGCTGACCGGCGCGCCCAAGGTGCATGCGATGGAGCTGATCGACCAGCTCGAACCCACCAAGCGCGGCCTCTATGGCGGCGCCTGCG
Source organism: Variovorax terrae (assembly GCF_022809125.1). Taxonomy (NCBI): domain Bacteria; kingdom Pseudomonadati; phylum Pseudomonadota; class Betaproteobacteria; order Burkholderiales; family Comamonadaceae; genus Variovorax; species Variovorax terrae. The sequence goes on from NZ_JALGBI010000003.1 coordinate 757,268, forward strand.
GCTACCTCAGCTATGCCGGCGACATGGACGTGGCCATCGCCATCCGCACCGGCCTGATCAAGGACCAGGTGCTGTACGTGCAGGCCGCCGCGGGCGTGGTGGCCGACTCGGTGCCCGAGCTCGAATGGAGGGAAACCGAAGCCAAGGCGCGCGCGCTGCTGCGCGCCTCGGAGCTGGTCGAGGAAGGACTGGAGTGAGCGCCATGAAAATCCTGATGATCGACAACTACGACAGCTTCACCTACAACCTAGTGCAGTACTTCGGCGAACTCGGCGCCGAGGTCGAGGTGTTCCGCAACGACGAGATCACGGTCGAGGGCGTGGCCGCGCGCCGCCCCGACCGCCTGGTGGTCTCGCCCGGGCCCTGCTCGCCGGCCGAGGCGGGCATCTCGGTCGCGGCCATCCGGCACTTTGCCGGCCAGTTGCCAATCCTCGGCGTGTGCCTGGGGCACCAGAGCATCGGCGCGGCCTTCGGCGGGACCATCATCCGCGCGCAGCAGCTGATGCACGGCAAGACCAGCGTCATCACCACCACGCGCCAGGGCGTGTTCGCCGGCCTGCCCGAGCAGTTCACCGTGAACCGCTACCACTCGCTGGCGATCGAGCGCGCCACCTGCCCCGAGGTGCTCGAGGTGACGGCCTGGACCGACGACGGCGAGATCATGGGCGTGCGCCACAGGGAGCTTGCCATCCAGGGCGTGCAGTTCCATCCCGAGTCCATCCTCACCGAGCATGGGCATGCCCTGCTGAAGAATTTCCTGGAGCAGCGCGCGTGAAGGCGGCGGCGATCACAGGGATCGCTGCCCGCGCCCGTTCCACCTTTCCCGGAGACCGACATGGCTGACATCGACCTGCGCAGCGACACCGTCACCCGCCCCACGCCCGCCATGCGCGCGGCGATGGCGGCCGCGCCGCTGGGCGACGACGTGTTCGGCGACGACCCGAGCGTCAACGCGCTGCAGCAGAAGATCGCCGCGCTGCTGGGCTTCGAGGCCGCGCTGTTCGTGCCCACGGGCACGCAGAGCAACCTCTGCGCCCTGCTGGCGCACTGCCAGCGCGGCGACGAGTACCTCGTCGGCCAGATGGCGCACTGCTACCGCTGGGAAGGCGGTGGCGGCGCGGTGTTCGGCAGCGTGCAGCCGCAGCCGATCGCGCACCAGCCCGACGGCACGCTGGCGCTGGCCGACATCGAGGCCGCCATCAAGCCCGATGACGCGCATTTCGCGCGCACCCGGCTGCTGGCGCTGGAGAACACGCTGGGCGGCCAGTTGCTGCCGTTCGGCTACGTGCAGCAGGCCACGCAGCTGGCGCAGGACCGGGGTCTGGGTCGCCACCTGGACGGCGCGCGGCTGTTCAACGCGGCGGTGGCGCAGGCCGGGCCGGGCGGCGATGCCTTCGCCGAGGCCCGGCGCATCGCGCAATGCTTCGACAGCGTCTCGGTCTGCTTCAGCAAGGGCCTGGGCGCGCCCGTGGGCTCGGCCCTGTGCGGCAGCCGCGAGTTCATCGCGCGCGCCCACCGCGTGCGCAAGATGGCCGGCGGCGGCCTGCGCCAGGCCGGCCTGCTGGCGGCGGCCGCCTCGTATGCGCTGGACCACCATGTCGAGCGGCTGGCCGCCGACCACGCACTGGCGCGCCGGCTGGCCGAGGGCGTGGCGGGCATCGCGGGGCTGCGGGTGGAGCCGCCGCAGACCAACATCGTGTTCGCCGACCTGGTGGGCGAGTCGCGCGAGCAGGCGCCGGCGCTGCGGGCGCACCTGCAGGCGCGCGGCATCCTGACCACCGGGGTGTACCGGCTGCGCTTCGTGACCCATCTGGACGTGGATGCGGCCGGCGTGGACCGCGCCGCCGCGGCCATCCGCGAATTCTTCAACGCCTAGGAACCGATCATGGGCATCGATCATCTGCTGCTGTTCATCGCCGCCGGCCTGCTGCTCAACCTCACGCCGGGGCCGGACGTGCTGTACATCGTCACGCATGCGCTGCGCCGCGGCGCGCGGGCCGGGGTGGTGGCCGCCTTCGGCATCACGGCGGGCTGCTTCGTGCACATCGGGGCGGCGGCCATCGGCGTGAGTGCGCTGATGGCGGCGTCGGCCACGGCATTCACCGTGCTCAAGTGGGCCGGCGCGGCCTACCTGGTGTGGGTGGGCGTGCGCATGCTGCTGTCGCGCCAGTCGCCCGATGCTATTGATTTTGTAGCATCCAATGACCCACCGGCGCGGACCCTGGGCCTGAAAACCATCTTTTTCCAGGGATTCTGGACGAATGCGCTCAATCCCAAGGTGGCGCTGTTCTTCCTGGCCTTCCTGCCGCAGTTCATCGCGCCCGGGGCCGAGCACAAGGCGCTGTCCTTTCTGCTGCTGGGGCTGCTGTTCAACTTCAACGGCCTGTGGGTCAACATCGGCTGGGCGCTGGTGGCGGCCTGGGCTGCGGCCCGCGTGGGCGCCGTGCGCCGCGGCATGCACTGGCTGGAGCGCGCGGCCGGCGCGCTGTTCATCGGTTTTGGCCTGAAGCTGGCCCTGTCGGACGCGCCGGGCACGGCGTCCGGCATCTGAATTTTCGAGGAGACGCCATGTCCATCACCCCCCAGGAAGCGCTGCAGCGCACCATCGAACACCGCGAAATCTTCCACGACGAGATGCTGAAGATCGTGCGCCTGATCATGAGCGGCGAGCTCTCGCCTGTGATGACGGCGGCGCTGATCACCGGCCTGCGCGTCAAGAAGGAAACCATCGGCGAGATCACCGCTGCCGCGCAGGTGATGCGCGAGTTCTCCACCAAGGTCCACGTGGCCGACAAGACGCACCTGGTGGACATCGTGGGCACCGGCGGTGACGGCGCCAACACCTTCAACATCTCGACCTGCGCCATGTTCGTGGCGGCCGCGGCCGGCGCCAAGGTCAGCAAGCACGGCGGGCGCAGCGTGTCCAGCAAGTCCGGCAGCGCCGACGTGGTGGAGAACCTGGGCATCGCGCTCAACCTTCCGCCCGAGGCCATTGCGCAGTGCATCGCCGAGGTCGGCATCGGCTTCATGTTCGCGCCCAACCACCACCCGGCCATGAAGAACGTGGCGCCGGTGCGCAAGGAACTGGGCGTGCGCACCATCTTCAACATCCTGGGCCCGCTGACCAACCCGGCGAGCGCGCCCAACATCCTGATGGGCGTGTTCCACCCCGACCTCGTGGGCATCCAGATCCGCGCGCTGCAGCGCCTGGGCGCCGAGCACGCGCTGGTGGTCTACGGCCGCGACGGCATGGACGAGATCAGCCTGGGCGCCGCCACGCAGGTGGGCGAGCTGAAGAACGGCGAGATCACCGAGTACGAGATCCATCCCGAGGACTTCAACCTGCCCATGGCCAGCAACCGCGCGCTCAAGGTGGATACGCCTGAGCAGTCCAAGGCCATGCTGCTGGGCGTGCTGGACAACCAGCCCGGCGCCGCGCGCGACATCGTGATCCTCAACGCCGCCGCCGCGCTGTATGCGGCGAATGTGGTGGAGTCGATCCAGGCCGGCGTCGAGCGCGCACGCACGGCCATCGAATCGGGCGCGGCCCGGGCCCGGCTCGAACAACTGGTGGCGAAGACCCAGGCGCTGGCGCCGTGAGCTTTCACCCGCTGTCGGCCCGCCGCACGCGGGAGGCGCTGCGCGAGGGCGCCGTCTCGCAGCGCGACGAGCTGCGCTACTGGCTGCTGTCGTCGCTGATCTGGCTGTTCTACCTCTATCATGCCGGCTGGGTCGGCCTGCAGCTCAACTGGTTCGTGCTGTATGACGTGGCCGTCGCCGTCGCGATCCTGTGGATCGGCCTGAACGAGGCATTCAAGGCGAACGGCGGGCCGGCGGGGCAGGATTTCGTGCGCAGGGTGGTGCTGGTGGGCGTGCCGCTGGGCGTCGTGGTGCTGCTGGCCAGCCAGGCGCTGTACTGGGCGAGCTGGCAGCTTTTTCCGCTGGTGTTCGACCACCGCTCGTTCCGCGATCCTTCGCTGGCGTGGCAGGTGGCGAATTTCGTGATTTTCAATGGTATCCAGGCCTGGTTCTGGTGGCGCACCTGCCACCATCTGGCCTTGCTGAAGGATTCAAGAAATGGCTGACAGACCCTGGGCTGGGGCAACCGGTGGCGAAGACCGCCGCACCACCCTGAGGACAGGACTGTTGTTTGACGTTTTGCCGCTTTGACGCTATAGTGACTTGATGCAAGCTTCAGCCACGTCCACGCGCGCCACTGTCTACTTCGACGGCGAGCTCCATCAGGCGCTGCGCCTGAAGGCGGCCACCTCGGGCCTGAGCATCTCCGACCTCGTCAACCGCGCCGTCAGCGCGGCGCTGGCGGAAGATGCTGACGATGTGCAGGCGCACCGCGACCGCGCCCTGGAGCCCGTGGTGGATTTTGCCGATCTGGTCGTTTCGCTCAAGGCCAGCGGCAAAATCTGAACCCGCGCCTTGGCTTCCTATCGCATCGTCATCAAGGCCAGCGCGGCGAAAGAGCTCGAAGCCATAGGCCGCAAGCCGGACCGGCAGCGCCTGGTGGAACGCATCGGGGCGCTGGCGCAAAATCCCCGTCCGCAGGGCTGTGAAAAACTGTCTGGCCAGGTGGACCTGTACCGCGTGCGAAGCGGCAGTTACCGCGTGGTCTACGAGATCCAGGACGATGTGGTGCTGGTCACCGTCGTCATGATCGGCCATCGCAAAGATATCTACCGAAAGCTCTGATCCATGTCCGACATCCTCAACCAGATCGTGGCCGTGAAGCGCGAAGAAATCGCGGCGGCGCTCGCCAAGAAACCGCTGGCCGCGATGCGCGCCGACGCCGAGAGCCGCGTGCTCACGCGCGACTTCACCGGCGCGCTGCGTGCCAGGATTGCCGCCGGCCAGGCCGCGGTGATCGCCGAGATCAAGAAGGCCAGCCCGTCCAAGGGCGTGCTGCGCGACGACTTCATCCCGGCCGACATCGCGCAAAGCTATGCCGAGGGCGACGGCAAGACCAGCGCCGCCTGCCTCTCGGTGCTGACCGACCGCCAGTTCTTCCAGGGCCAGCCGGACTACCTCAAGCAGGCCCGCGCCTCCTGCGACCTGCCGGTGCTGCGCAAGGACTTCATGGTCGACCCCTACCAGATCTACGAGTCGCGGGCCATGGGCGCCGACTGCGTGCTGCTGATCGCGGCCTGCCTTCAGGATGCGCTGATGGCCGAGCTCGAAGCCATCGCCCGCAGCCTGGACATGGCGGTGCTGGTGGAGGTGCACGACCGGCCCGAGCTGGAGCGCGCGCTGAAGCTCAGGACGCCGCTGATCGGCATCAACAACCGCAACCTGCGCACGTTCGAGGTGTCGCTCGAAACCACGCTGGCGCTGCGCCAGGACGTGCCGGCCGACCGCCTGCTGGTCACCGAATCGGGCATCCTGGCGCCGGCCGACGTGAAGCGCATGCGCGACGCCGACATCCATGCCTTCCTGGTGGGCGAGGCCTTCATGCGCGCGCCCGACCCGGGGCTGGCGCTGGCGGGCCTATTCAAGGCCTGAATTCGCTACTAATTTGATAGCTTGAAATGACCGCCTCGCCTGGACATCAGGCTGTTTTTGCCTTTGAAACCCTGTCCCCGCCGGCGGCCGGGCGCCTGACGGCCTGGAACCCGGCGCAGTGGCCGGTGGCCGAGGGCTGGCAACCCCTCGTCCGCGAGTTTCTGGACGGCGCGACCGGCCGGCAGCTCGGCGCGTTCGTGCAGGCCCGGCTGGCAGCCGGCGCCGTGGTCTACCCGCCGCAGCCGTTCCGCGCCCTCGAACTCACGGCGCCGCAGGACGTGAAGGCCGTGATCCTGGGCCAGGACCCGTACCACGGCTCGGGCCAGGCCGAGGGGCTGGCGTTCTCGGTGGCGCCCGGTGTGCGGCTGCCGCCCTCGCTGCGCAACATCTTCAAGGAACTGCAGCGCGAAGACGGGCGTGCCATTCCCGCCAGTGGCTCGCTGGCCGGCTGGGCGCGCCAGGGCGTGTTGCTGCTCAACACCAGCCTCACGGTGGAAGACGGCCAGCCCGCCAGCCACGCCAAACAGGGCTGGGAAGTGCTGACCGACGCCGTGATCCGCGCCGTGTCGGCACGGCCGCAGCCGGTGGTGTTCATGCTCTGGGGCGCACATGCGCAGGCCAAGCGCGGGCTGATCGATGCACAGCGACACCTCGTGCTCACGGCCAACCATCCCTCGCCGCTGTCGGCGCTGCGGCCGCCCGAGCCCTTCATTGGCTGCGGGCATTTCTCCCGGGCCCGGGCCTGGCTCGCCGAGCGCGGCGAATCGCTCACTTTTTAATAGCAAACAATCACCACCTGACCTGGACATTGGCCTGATTCGAAGGTGAAAAGAGTGGGGGAGGCCGGTGCGGGCGGCCACCGGGCCCGCGGCCTATACTGCCAGCCCGATTCCCCGAGCCAGGAGACCGCCATGCCGACCGAGCCTGTCGCCGCCCCCGACCCCACGGCCGTGCGCACCGCCCTGTGGCGGGCGCTGCACGTGGAGGCCGACGCGCCGCCGCATGTGTTCGACGACCGGCTCGGCCTGCAGCTCGCGGCGCCGGAGGCCGGCTGGCAGCAGCGGCCGGACATGAGCGCGTTCACGCGGCCGTTCCGCGCCTCCATCCTGGCGCGCGCCCGTTTCGTGGAGGACCTCGTGGCCGAGCAGGCGACGCGGGGCATCGCGCAGTACGTGATCCTCGGCGCGGGGCTGGACACCTTCGTCCAGCGCCGGCCGGAACTGGCCGCGCGGCTCAAGGTGTACGAGATCGACCAGCCCGGCCCGCAGGCCTGGAAGCGCCAGCGCCTGGCCGCGCTCGGCTGGGGCATGGCGCCGAACCTGCGCCTCGTGCCGGTGGACTTCGAGGCCGGCGACGCCTGGTGGGAGCGGCTGGCGGCGGCGGGCTTCGACGCCGGGCGGCCGGCGCTGGTGGCGTCCACCGGCGTCAGCATGTACCTGACCCGCGACGCCATCATGGCCACGCTGCGCCGTGTGGCGGCGCTGGCGCCGGGCAGCACGCTGGTCATGTCGTTCATGCTGCCGATCGAGCTGCTCGACCCCGAGGTGCGCCCCGGCGTCGAGCGGGCGGCGGCCGGCGCCCGCGCCAGCGGCACGCCCTTCATCAGCTTCTTCACGCCGCCCGAGATGCTGGCGCTGGCGCGCGAGGCCGGCTTCGCCGCGGTGCAGCATGTCCCGGCGGCCGAGCTGGCCCGGCGCTACTTCGCGGGCCGCGCCGATGGCCTGCGCCCGCCGGACAACTCGGAGGAGCTGCTGGTCGCGACGGCCTGAGCGCGGACCCGCTAGAAGCCGCGCGGCAGCTCGCCCACGTAGTCGCGCCGGATGTTGACGGTGCTCTGCTGGCCCAGCGCCTCGAAATGGCGGCCCAGCCAGCGCTGGCCGGCCTCCTGGCCCAGCGCGAACAGCTTTTCCACCATGGCGCCATTGGTGGACATCTTGCTCGACGCCGGCAGCTCCTCCAGCGCCTCGCCGCCGTCGATGCGGTGCAGCAGCAGGCGCTTGTACTTCTCGCCCTCCTGCAGCCGGCCGTCGGCCAGCAGCCGGTTGATGAAATCGATGGTGCGCATCTGCGACAGCAGGCTGGCGTTGAAGGTCAGCTCGTTCACGCGGTCGAGGATGTCGTGCGCGGTCTGCGGCGTCTCGTCGCGCCGCAGCGGGTTGATCTGCACCAGCACGATGTCGCGGCTGCCGCACAGGTTGATCAGCGGCAGCAGCGCCGGGTTGCCCGAATAACCCCCGTCCCAGTAGTGCTGCCCGTCGATCTCCACGGCCTGGAACAGCATGGGCAGGCAGGCCGAGGCCATCACGGCCTGCGCGCTCAGCCGCTTGCCGTGGAAGATCTCGGCCTTGCCGGTGTTCACATGGGTGGCCGAGACGAACACCTTGGGGCTGGCGAGCTTGGCCAGCGCCGCAAAATCGATCTCGCGCTCCAGCAGCGAGCGCAGCGGGTTGATGTCCAGCGGGTTGGATTGGTAGGGCGACACCCACTGGCTCAGCGTTCCCGTCAGAATGTCAGTGTGCGCTCGCTGTTCTGAAAATCCGCCTGTCAGCAGCTTCAGCAGGTTCTTCTGCATCTCGCCAAGGCTGCCCATGGCGGTGATTTCGCCCCACAGGCGGCCCAGCGCATCGCGCGCGCCCTGGCGCGGGTCGCGCTGCTCCTGCAGCGCCTGCGCGTAGCCATGCGCCAGGGCCACGGCATTGACGGCGCCGGCGCTGGCGCCGCTGATGCCGTCGATGCTCAGCCGCTCGTCGGCCAGCAGCGCGTCCAGCACGCCCCAGGTGAACGCCCCGTGGGAGCCCCCGCCCTGCAGGGCCAGGTTGATGGGGCGCGTGACAGGGGTGGTGACGGCGTTCATGCGGGGATTGTGGCAAGGAATGCGGGCCGGCGGGCTCTGGCGTCCCGGCGGCCAGCGCAAGCCGATGCGCCAAGTCGTGGATAAATGCAATTTTCCAGTAACCGCAGATGGCAAGTGACATAAAACCGTGCTATATTTCGAGGTTCGCCGGAGGGGTGCCCGAGTGGCTAAAGGGGGCAGACTGTAAATCTGTTGGCTTACGCCTACGCTGGTTCGAATCCAGCCTCCTCCACCAACAGCTTCGAGAGTGTTCTCGGGGCGGCGAAAGAATTGATTTGTAGAGCGCTTGAATTTGCCGGCCCGGTGGGCTGGCCGAGCTTCGGGTCCGCCTTCGGGGTGGTCGATGCGGGAGTAGTTCAATGGTAGAACCCTAGCCTTCCAAGCTAATGACGCGGGTTCGATTCCCGTCTCCCGCTCCACAAGTCGGTTGTTTCGCGAGGCGAACGGTTTTGCCCATGTGGCTCAGTGGTAGAGCACTCCCTTGGTAAGGGAGAGGTCGCGGGTCCGATTCCCGCCATGGGCACCAGATTGGTGGCGCATCCCCGGAGGATGCGCCTGAGTTCCTGGTTGTATTGGTTTAGTTATTTTTTTTCGGAGTCGAAAAAATGGCAAAAGGAAAATTTGAGCGTACCAAGCCGCACGTGAACGTGGGCACGATTGGACACGTGGACCATGGCAAGACGACCCTGACGGCGGCGATTGCGACCGTGCTGGCGGCCAAGTTCGGCGGCGAAGCCAAGGCCTACGACCAGATCGACGCGGCCCCGGAAGAAAAGGCCCGCGGCATCACCATCAACACCGCCCACGTGGAATACGAAACGGCGAATCGCCACTACGCCCACGTGGATTGCCCCGGCCACGCCGACTATGTGAAGAACATGATCACCGGCGCAGCCCAGATGGACGGCGCCATCCTGGTGTGCTCGGCCGCTGACGGCCCCATGCCCCAGACCCGCGAGCACATCCTGCTGGCCC
>NZ_JALGBI010000004.1 GCF_022809125.1 Variovorax terrae
CCTGGCGACAACGTGACGATCACCGTCAAGCTGATCGCCCCCATCGCCATGGAAGAAGGCCTGCGCTTTGCCATCCGCGAAGGTGGCAAGACCGTGGGCGCCGGCGTCGTCGCCAAGATCATGGAGTGATTGAGAGCTGAAGGGGTATAGCTCAATTGGCAGAGCGTCGGTCTCCAAAACCGAAGGTTGTAGGTTCGATTCCTACTGCCCCTGCCACCTGATCCAGGGGGATCGGTTGCCCAAAAGCCCGCCAGGCTCCTGGCGGGCTTATGCGTCTAGAGAAGGCGCGAAGAAGTTACAGGAAATTTGGTAGTTATGGCCACTTCACAAGTAGAAACCGTCAGTACCGGCGCCGACAAGGCGAAGCTGGCTGTGGCCGTGGTCCTGGTGATCGCGGCGCTGGTGGCGTTTTACCTGCTGGGCAAGCAGGGTCCGGTCGCGCAGTGGGGCGCCCTGCTGGTGGGCCTGGGCGCGGCGGTCGTCGTGTTCGTGACGGCCGAGCCGGGCAAGGAATTCGTGGCCTTCGGCCGCGATGCCTGGCGCGAAGTCAAGAAGGTGGTCTGGCCGACCCGCAAGGAAGCCATCCAGATGACGGCCTATGTGTTCGCCTTCGTGGTGGTCATGGCGCTGTTCCTCTGGCTCACCGACAAGACGCTGGAATGGCTGTTCTACGACGTGATTCTGGGATGGAAGAAATAATGAGCGAAGTCGAGACCTCCGCGGTGGATTCCGTTCCCGGCACGCCCGCCAATCCGGACCTGCGCTGGTACGTGGTGCATGCCTATTCGGGCATGGAGAAGGCGGTCGAGCGCAACATCATCGAGCGCATCAACCGCGCGGGCATGCAGCACAAGTTCGGCCGCATCATGGTGCCCACCGAAGAAGTGGTCGAGATGAAGAACGGCCAGCGCAAGACCACCGAGCGCCGCTTCTTCCCCGGCTATGTGCTGGTGGAAATGGTGATGGACGACGAGACCTGGCACCTGGTGAAGCACACCAACAAGGTGACGGGCTTCGTGGGCGGGGCCAAGAACCGCCCGGCGCCGATCTCGGAAGAGGACGTGCAGAAGATCGTCAGCCAGATGCAGGAAGGCACCGACAAGCCGCGCCACAAGGTAGAGTTCGTGGTGGGCGAGTTCGTGCGCGTCAAGGAAGGCCCGTTCACCGACTTCAACGGCACGGTCGAAGAAGTCAACTACGAAAAAAGCAAGGTCCGCGTGTCGGTCACGATCTTTGGTCGAGCCACGCCCGTGGAGCTGGAGTTCAGCCAGGTCGAGAAGACCTGAGTCTGCCGAATCTGGGTTCGCGCTTTTTCGACTCGGCGCGAACGTTGTTCAAGAGTCGTTAACCCCGGGGAGCTTCGGCAAGGTCTGAAGCGTTCGTACCCGCAAGGAGTCAAGCATGGCGAAGAAAATCGTCGGTTTTGTCAAGCTGCAAGTGCCAGCAGGCAAGGCCAATCCGTCCCCCCCGATCGGTCCGGCGCTGGGTCAGCGTGGCCTGAACATCATGGAGTTCTGCAAGGCGTTCAACGCCCAGACCCAGGGCGTCGAGCCCGGTCTGCCGCTGCCCGTGGTGATCACGGCGTTCGCGGACAAGAGCTTCACCTTCGTGATCAAGACGCCGCCCGCGACGGTCCTGATCAAGAAGGCCATCAAGCTGGACAAGGGTTCGGCCAAGCCGCACAGCGACAAGGTTGGCAAGATCACGCGCGCCCAGCTCGAGGAAATCGCCAAGACCAAGATGAAGGACATGACGGCCGCCGACCTGAACGCCGCCGTCCGTACCATCGCCGGCTCTGCCCGTTCCATGGGCGTGAATGTGGAGGGTGTGTAAATGACCCAGCTCACCAAGAAACAAAAGGCCCTGCAAGGCAAGGTCGACAGCAACAAGCTGTATCCCCTGGCCGATGCCCTGAGCATCGTCAAGGAAGCGGCCACGGCCAAGTTCGATGAATCCATCGACGTGGCTGTGCAGCTCGGCATCGATGCCAAGAAGTCGGACCAGGTGGTTCGCGGCGCCGTGGTGATGCCCAACGGCATCGGCAAGACCAAGCGCGTGGCCGTGTTCGCCCAGGGCGCCAAGGCTGAAGAAGCCAAGGCCGCCGGCGCCGACATCGTCGGCATGGACGACCTGGCTGCCCAGGTCAAGGCCGGCGACATGCCGTTCGACGTGGTGATCGCCGCGCCCGACGCCATGCGCGTGGTCGGTACGCTGGGCCAGATCCTGGGCCCGCGCGGCCTGATGCCCAACCCCAAGGTCGGCACCGTGACGCCCGACGTCGCCACGGCCGTGAAGAACGCCAAGGCCGGCCAGGTGCAGTTCCGCGTCGACAAGGCCGGCATCGTGCATGGCACGATCGGCCGCCGCTCGTTCGACAACGACAAGCTGCAGGGCAACCTGGCGGCGCTGATCGAGGCGCTGAACAAGGCCAAGCCGGCTTCGAGCAAGGGTGTGTACCTGAGGAAGGTGGCGGTTTCGTCGACCATGGGCGTGGGTGTCCGCGTGGACACGCAAACCATCTCGGCGTGATCGCAGGAATCCAGGCCGTCCAAAAGGGCGGCCTGTGTGGTGGGTCACGGCCGATCGCCAGATCGACGTGAGCCATCCAAGACCGTTGGCGTGCAAGCTGCTTGCACTTAATCAGTGAAAGCCAACGCAGATGGCGATCCCGCTGCAGATGGAATTGAGAAGTTTCTGAACAGTTGGTCGCTGCAATGAGGCGTGCCGGAAGGTGCAAACCCGACGGCACATTTTGAAGGAGTAGACCTTGAGTCTGAATCGCAGTGAGAAACAAGCCGTCATTGAAGAAGTGACGGGCCTCGCCGCTCAAGCTCAAACGCTGGTGATGGCGGAATACCGCGGCATCACGGTCGCTGACATGACCAAACTGCGTTCCGAAGCGCGCAGCAAGGGCGTGAACCTGAGCGTGTTGAAAAACAGCCTGGCTCGCCGTGCTGTCGCCGGAAGCGCGTTTGACATCGTCGCCGACCAGATGACCGGCCCGCTGATCTATGGCTTCTCCGTCGATGCCGTGGCCGCTGCCAAAGTGGTGGCCGATTTCGCGAAAACCAACGACAAGCTGGTGATTCGCGGCGGTGCATTCGGCGGCAAGGCCCTGGACGTCAATGGCGTGAAGCAACTGGCCAACATTCCTTCCAAGGAAGTGTTGCTGGCCCAGCTGTGTGGCTTGCTGATGTCGCCCATTTCGCGTACGGCCGTGGTGCTGGGCGCGCTGGCGGCGAAACGAGGCGAAGGCGCTGCCGAACCGGCAGCCGAGGCAGCCGCCGCCTGAGGGCGCGGCAGTTCAACCAATATTGTTAGGAAATCAAAATGGCATTCGATAAAGACGCATTTCTGACCGCGCTCGACAGCATGACGGTCCTGGAACTCAACGACCTGGTGAAAGCCATCGAAGAGAAGTTTGGCGTGAGCGCAGCCGCCATGGCAGCCCCCGCAGCCGGCGGCGGCGCCGCTGCTCCGGCCGCTGAAGAGAAGACCGAATTCAACGTGGTGCTGCTCGAAGCCGGCGCCAACAAGGTGTCGGTCATCAAGGCCGTGCGCGAAATCACCGGCCTGGGCCTCAAGGAAGCCAAGGACCTGGTGGACGGCGCTCCGAAGCCTGTCAAGGAAGCCATCGCCAAGGCTGACGCCGAAGCCGCCAAGAAAAAGCTGGAAGACGCCGGCGCCAAGGTCGAACTCAAGTAAGTCGACTCTTGTCCAAGGCTGGAGTGCTCGAAAGGGCCTCCAGCCTTTGGTGCTTACAGAGCGCACCAAAAAGCAACGTTGCCAACGCTGTTTTTTAGTGTCTTCTGACCCCGACTGCAGAAGATGCCTTGGTTCGGGCCGTGTGCAATGCACGGCCGTCCGCCATGGTTGGTAGTGGCCAACCCGCCAAGTGCGCTGAGACTGATGTAGGTGCTCAACGCGACAGTCGCCAAAGACCTCAAGCCCGGAGATCTCATGGCCTACTCTTATACCGAACGCAAGCGGATCCGCAAAAGTTTCGGCAGCCGCGACAGCGTGCTGGATGTTCCCTACCTGCTGCAGATGCAAAAGGACGCCTACACCGCGTTCCTGCAAGCCGATGCAGCCCCGCAAAAACGCACCATTGAAGGTCTGCAAGCCGCTTTTGACGCGGCTTTCCCCATCGTCTCGCACAACGGTTTCGTCGAGATGAAGTTCGTCGAGTACAACCTGGCCAAGCCGGCCTTCGACGTGCGCGAATGCCAGACCCGCGGCCTGACCTTCGCCTCGGCCGTGCGTGCCAAGGTGCAGCTCATCATCTATGACCGCGAATCCTCGACCTCGCAGTCCAAGGTGGTCAAGGAAGTGAAGGAGCAGGAGGTCTACATGGGCGAAGTGCCCCTGATGACCGACAAGGGTTCCTTCATCATCAACGGCACCGAGCGCGTGATCGTGTCGCAGCTGCACCGTTCGCCGGGCGTGTTCTTCGAGCACGACAAGGGCAAGACCCACAGCTCGGGCAAGCTGTTGTTCTCTGCGCGCATCATTCCCTACCGCGGTTCCTGGCTCGACTTCGAGTTCGATCCCAAGGACATCCTGTACTTCCGCGTCGACCGCCGCCGCAAGATGCCGGTCACGATCCTGCTGAAGGCCATCGGCCTGAACCCGGAATCGATCCTGGCGAACTTCTTCGTCAACGACAATTTCCGCCTGATGGACAGCGGCGCGCAGATGGAGTTCGTCTCCGAGCGCCTGCGCGGCGAAGTCGCACGCTTTGACATCACCGACAAGTCGGGCAAGGTCGTCGTCGCCAAGGACAAGCGCATCACCGCGCGCCACACGCGCGAGCTGGAAACCTCCAACACCACGCACATCAGCGTGCCGGAAGACTTCCTGGTCGGCCGCGTGGTCGCGCGCAACATCGTTGACGGCGACACCGGCGAGATCATCGCCAAGGCCAATGACGAGCTGACCGAAGCGCTGCTCAAGAAGCTGCGCGCCGCCGGCATCCAGGACCTGCAGGTCATCTACACCAACGAACTCGACCAGGGCGCGTACATGTCGCAGACCCTGCGCATCGACGAGACGGTGGACGAGTTCGCCGCGCGCGTGGCCATCTACCGCATGATGCGCCCCGGCGAGCCGCCGACCGAAGACGCCGTGCAGGCCCTGTTCCAGCGCCTGTTCTACAACCCCGACACCTACGACCTGTCGCGCGTCGGCCGCATGAAGTTCAACGCCAAGGTCGGCCGCGACGAATCCACCGGCCCGATGGTGCTGACCAACGAGGACATCCTGGCCGTGGTCAAGATCCTGGTGGACCTGCGCAACGGCAACGGCGAAGTCGACGATATCGACCACCTGGGCAACCGCCGCGTGCGCTGCGTCGGCGAACTGGCCGAGAACCAGTACCGCGCCGGCCTCGCTCGCATCGAGAAGGCCGTGAAGGAACGTCTGGGCCAGGCCGAGCAAGAGCCGCTGATGCCGCACGACCTGATCAACTCCAAGCCGATTTCCGCGGCGCTCAAGGAGTTCTTCGGCGCCTCGCAGCTGTCGCAGTTCATGGACCAGACCAACCCGCTGTCCGAGATCACGCACAAGCGCCGCGTCTCGGCCCTGGGCCCGGGCGGCCTGACGCGCGAGCGTGCCGGCTTCGAAGTGCGCGACGTGCACGTCACCCACTACGGCCGCGTCTGCCCGATCGAAACGCCGGAAGGCCCGAACATCGGCCTGATCAACTCGCTGGCCCTGTACGCCCGCCTGAACGAATACGGTTTCATCGAGACGCCGTACCGCCGCGTGGTCGATGGCAAGGTCACGATGGACATCGACTACCTGTCGGCCATCGAGGAAGGCAAGTACGTGATCGCGCAGGCCAACGCCGTGCTCGACAAGGACGGCAAGCTGACCGGCGAACTGGTCTCCGCGCGTGAAAAGGGCGAATCGATCCTGGTCGGCGCCGACCGCATCCAGTACATGGACGTGTCGCCCGCGCAGATCGTCTCCGTGGCCGCCTCGCTCGTGCCGTTCCTCGAGCACGATGACGCGAACCGCGCACTGATGGGCGCCAACATGCAGCGCCAGGCCGTGCCGGTGCTGCGCCCCGAGAAGGCCTTCGTCGGCACCGGCATCGAGCGCGTGTCCGCGGTCGACTCCGGCACCGTGGTCACCGCCATGCGCGGCGGCGTGGTGGACTACGTGGACGCCACCCGCATCGTGGTGCGTGTGAACGACGACGAAGCCCAGGCGGGCGAAGTCGGCGTCGACATCTACAACCTGATCAAGTATCAGCGTTCGAACCAGAACACCAACATCCACCAGCGCCCCATCGTCAAGCGCGGCGACAAGATCGCCAAGGGCGACGTGGTGGCCGACGGCGCCTCGACCGACATCGGCGAGCTGGCCCTGGGCCAGAACATGCTGGTGGCGTTCATGCCCTGGAATGGCTACAACTTCGAGGATTCGATCCTGATCAGCGAACGCGTCGTGGCCGACGACCGCTACACCTCGATCCACATCGAGGAACTGGTGGTGATGGCGCGCGACACCAAGCTCGGTGCCGAGGAAATCACGCGCGATATCCCGAACCTGAGCGAGCAGCAGCTCAACCGCCTGGACGAGTCCGGCATCATCTACGTCGGCGCTGAAGTGCAGCCTGGCGATACGCTGGTCGGCAAGGTCACGCCCAAGGGCGAGACCACGCTCACCCCCGAAGAGAAGCTGCTGCGGGCGATCTTCGGCGAGAAGGCGTCCGACGTGAAGGACACCTCGCTGCGCGTGGACCAGGGCTCGCAAGGCACCGTGATCGACGTGCAGGTGTTCACGCGTGAAGGCATCCAGCGCGACAAGCGCGCCCAGCAGATCATCGACGACGAGCTCAAGCGCTTCCGCCTCGACCTGAACGACCAGCTTCGCATCGTCGAAGCCGACGCGTTCGACCGGATCGAGAAGCTGCTGACCGGCAAGGTTGCCAACGGCGGCCCGAACAAGCTGGCCAAAGGCACCAAGCTCGACAAGGTCTACCTGTCGTCGGTGGAGAAGTTCCACTGGTTCGACATCCGTCCGGCCGATGAGGAAGTGGCTTCGCAGCTCGAATCCATCAAGAACTCGCTGGAGCAGACGCGCCACAGCTTCGACCTGGCTTTTGAGGAAAAGCGCAAGAAGCTCACGCAAGGCGACGAGCTGCCCGCGGGCGTGCTCAAGATGGTCAAGGTCTACCTGGCCGTCAAGCGCCGCCTGCAGCCTGGAGACAAGATGGCCGGCCGCCACGGCAACAAGGGCGTGGTGTCCAAGATCGTTCCGGTCGAAGACATGCCCTACATGGCCGACGGCACGCCGTGCGACATCGTGCTCAACCCGCTGGGCGTGCCTTCGCGCATGAACGTGGGCCAGGTGCTCGAAGTGCACCTGGGCTGGGCCGCCAAGGGCATCGGCCAGCGCATCGGCGACATGCTGCAGCAGGAGGCCAAGGTGGCCGAGCTGCGCAAGTTCATGGAGCAGATCTACAACGGCTCGGGCCGCAAGGAAGAGCTGTCGCAGCTGTCCGACGACCAGGTGCTGGAAATGGCGGGCAACCTGTCCACCGGCGTGCCGTTCGCCACCCCGGTGTTCGACGGTGCCTCGGAAGAGGAAATCCGCGGCATGCTCAAGCTGGCCTTCCCGGACGAGATCGCCAAGGCCAAGGGCCTGACCGCCACGCGCACCCAGGCCCATCTGTATGACGGCCGCACGGGCGATGCGTTCGAGCGTCCCACGACGGTTGGCTACATGCACGTGCTCAAGCTGCACCACCTGGTGGACGACAAGATGCACGCGCGCTCGACCGGCCCGTACTCGCTGGTCACGCAGCAGCCGCTGGGCGGCAAGGCGCAGTTCGGCGGCCAGCGTTTCGGCGAGATGGAAGTGTGGGCGCTGGAAGCCTACGGCGCCGCCTACACGCTACAGGAAATGCTCACCGTGAAGTCCGACGACGTGCAGGGTCGTACCAAGGTGTACGAGTCCATCGTCAAGGGCGAACACGCCATCGACGCCGGCATGCCGGAATCGTTCAATGTGCTGGTCAAGGAAATCCGTTCCTTGGGCCTGGACATCGAACTCGAACGTTCTTAATTGAAAGGGAAAGAGTCTTATGAAGTCTTTACTCGACCTGTTCAAGCAATTCACGCCGGATGAGCATTTCGATGCCATCCGCATCGGCATGGCGTCGCCCGAGAAGATCCGTTCGTGGTCTTTCGGCGAAGTCAAGAAGCCGGAAACCATCAACTACCGCACCTTCAAGCCCGAGCGTGACGGCCTGTTCTGCGCGAAGATCTTCGGTCCCATCAAGGACTACGAATGCCTGTGCGGCAAGTACAAGCGCCTCAAGCACCGCGGCGTGATCTGCGAGAAGTGCGGCGTTGAAGTCACGCAGACCAAGGTGCGCCGCGAGCGCATGGGCCACATCGACCTGGCCGCGCCCTGCGCCCACATCTGGTTCCTGAAGTCGCTGCCGTCGCGCCTGGGCCTGGTGCTCGACATGACGCTGCGCGACATCGAGCGCGTGCTGTACTTCGAAGCCTATGTGGTCACCGATCCCGGCATGACCCCGCTGAAGAAGTTCGGCATCATGTCCGAGGACGACTATGACGCCAAGCGCAAGGAATACGGCGACGAGTTCACCGCCAAGATGGGCGCCGAAGGCATCAAGGACCTGCTCGAATCCATCGACATCGACCTGTCGATCGAGCGCCTGCGCGGCGACCTGACCGGCTCCGAAGTCAAGGTCAAGAAGAATGCCAAGCGCCTGAAGGTGCTGGAAGCCTTCAAGAAGTCCGGCATCAAGCCCCAGTGGATGGTGCTGGACGTGCTGCCCGTGCTGCCGCCGGACCTGCGTCCGCTGGTGCCGCTGGACGGCGGCCGCTTCGCGACCTCCGACCTGAACGACCTGTACCGCCGCGTCATCAACCGCAACAGCCGTCTGCGGCGTCTGCTGGAGCTCAAGGCGCCGGAAATCATCGCGCGCAACGAGAAGCGGATGCTGCAGGAAGCCGTGGACAGCTTGCTGGACAACGGCCGCCGTGGCAAGGCCATGACGGGCGCCAACAAGCGCGCGCTCAAGTCGCTGGCCGACATGATCAAGGGCAAGAGCGGCCGCTTCCGCCAGAACTTGCTGGGCAAGCGCGTCGACTACTCGGGCCGTTCGGTCATTACCGTGGGCCCGACGCTCAAGCTGCACCAGTGCGGCCTGCCGAAGCTGATGGCGCTGGAGCTGTTCAAGCCCTTCATCTTCTCGCGCCTCGAAGCCATGGGCATCGCGACGACGATCAAGGCTGCCAAGAAGGAAGTCGAATCCGGCACGCCGGTGGTGTGGGACATCCTTGAGGAAGTAATCAAGGAACACCCGGTGATGCTGAACCGGGCGCCGACGCTGCACCGCCTGGGCATCCAGGCCTTCGAGCCGATCCTGATCGAAGGCAAGGCGATCCAGCTGCATCCGCTGGTCTGCGCGGCCTTCAACGCCGACTTCGACGGTGACCAGATGGCTGTGCACGTGCCGCTGTCGGTGGAAGCGCAGATGGAAGCCCGCACCTTGATGCTGGCCTCCAACAACGTGCTGTTCCCGGCCTCGGGCGAACCGTCCATCGTGCCGTCGCAGGACGTGGTGCTGGGCTTGTACTACACGACCCGCGAGCGCATCAACGGCAAGGGCGAGGGCCTGATCTTCTCCGACACCGGTGAAGTGCAGCGCGCGTTCGACGCGGGCGAAGTGGAGCTCACCGCCAAGATCAACGTGCGCCTGACCGAGTGGACCAAGGACAAGGACACGGGCGAGTTCGTGCCGTCGACCAAGCTGTGGGAAACCACGGCCGGCCGCGCGCTGCTGTCCGAGATCCTGCCCAAGGGCCTGCCTTTTGCCAACATCAACAAGGCGCTGAAGAAGAAGGAAATCTCCAAGCTCATCAACGTCTCGTTCCGCAAGTGCGGCCTGAAAGAGACGGTGGTGTTCGCCGACAAGCTGCTGCAGAACGGCTTCCGCCTGGCCACCAAGGCCGGCATCTCGATTGCCATCGACGACATGCTGGTGCCCAAGGAAAAGCACGGCATCATCGAGCGCGCCGAGAAGGAAGTGAAGGAGATCGAACAGCAGTACGTGTCCGGTCTCGTGACCTCCGGCGAGCGCTACAACAAGGTGGTGGACATCTGGGGCAAGGCCGGCGACGAAGTCTCCAAGGTCATGATGGCCCAGCTGGCCAAGCAGAAGACCACCGACCGCCACGGCAAGGAAGTGGACCAGGAGTCCTTCAACTCCATCTACATGATGGCCGACTCGGGCGCCCGCGGTTCCGCCGCGCAGATCCGCCAGCTGGCCGGCATGCGGGGCCTGATGGCCAAGCCTGACGGCTCCATCATCGAGACGCCCATCACGGCCAACTTCCGTGAAGGCCTGAACGTGCTGCAGTACTTCATCTCCACCCACGGTGCTCGTAAGGGCTTGGCGGACACGGCGCTGAAGACGGCCAACTCAGGTTACCTGACGCGCCGCCTGGTCGATGTGACGCAGGACCTGGTCGTGACCGAGACCGATTGCGGCACGCACGAAGGCTCGCTGATGCGCGCCATCGTCGAGGGCGGTGAAGTCATCGAATCGCTGCGCGACCGCATCCTGGGCCGTACCGCGGCCGACGACGTGCTGCATCCCGAGAACCGTTCGGTGCTGCTCAAGGCCGGCGAGATGCTGGACGAAGACATCATCGAGGAGCTGGAAACCGCCGGCGTCGACGAAGTCAAGGTCCGCACCGCGCTGACCTGCGAAACCCGCTTCGGCATCTGCGCCAAGTGCTATGGCCGCGACCTCGGCCGCGGCGGCCTGGTCAACGGCGGCGAGGCGGTCGGCGTGATCGCCGCGCAGTCGATCGGCGAACCCGGCACGCAGCTCACGATGCGGACCTTCCACATCGGCGGCGCCGCCTCGCGCGCTGCCATCGCCTCCAGCGTGGAAGCCAAGTCCAACGGCATCATCGGCTTCAACGCCACGATGCGCTACGTGACCAACAGCAAGGGCGAGCTCGTGGTGATCGCGCGTTCCGGCGAAATCGTCATCCATGACGAGCACGGCCGCGAGCGCGAGCGCCACAAGGTGCCGTATGGCGCCACGCTGACTGTGAAGGCCGACCAGACCATCAAGGCCGGCACCATCCTCGCCAACTGGGACCCGCTGACGCGACCCATCATCACGGAATTCGCCGGCCAGGTGAAGTTCGAGAACGTGGAAGAGGGCCTCACGGTGGCCAAGCAGGTCGACGAAGTGACCGGCCTGTCCACGCTGGTGGTGATCGACCCGAAGCGCCGCGGCTCGGCCAAGGTGGTGCGTCCGCAGGTCAAGCTGATCGATGCGTCCGGCAACGAAGTGAAGATCCCCGGCACCGACCACTCGGTGACGATCGGCTTCCAGGTCGGCGCGCTGATCCAGGTGCGCGACGGCCAGGACGTGGGCCCCGGCGAAGTGCTGGCCCGCATCCCGGTCGAAGGCCAGAAGACGCGCGACATCACGGGCGGTCTGCCGCGCGTGGCCGAGCTGTTCGAAGCCCGTTCGCCCAAGGACAAGGGCGTGCTGGCCGAGATGACCGGCACGGTGTCGTTCGGCAAGGAGACCAAGGGCAAGATCCGCCTGCAGATCACCGACCCGGAAGGCAAGGTCTGGGAAGAGCTCGTGCCCAAGGAAAAGAACATCCTGGTGCACGAAGGCCAGGTGGTCAACAAGGGCGAGTCCGTGGTGGACGGCCCGGCCGATCCGCAGGACATCCTGCGCCTGCTGGGCATCGAGGAACTCTCGCGCTACATCGTCGATGAAGTGCAGGACGTCTACCGCCTCCAGGGCGTGAAGATCAACGACAAGCACATCGAGGTGATCGTTCGCCAGATGCTGCGCCGCGTCGTGGTCGAGAACCCGGGCGAGTCCAGCTACATCGCGGGCGAGCAGATCGAGCGCTCCGAGATGCTGGACACCAACGACGCCCTGCGCGCCGACAACAAGCTGCCGGCGACCTACAGCAACCTGCTGCTGGGCATCACCAAGGCTTCGCTGTCGACCGACTCGTTCATCTCCGCGGCATCCTTCCAGGAAACGACGCGCGTGCTGACCGAAGCCGCCATCATGGGCAAGCGCGACGAGCTGCGCGGCCTGAAGGAAAACGTCATCGTCGGCCGCCTGATTCCCGCGGGCACCGGCATGGCCTACCACCAGGCCCGCAAGGCCAAGGACCAGATGGACGAGGCCGAGCGCCGCGCCATCGCCGAGGCCGAAGCCGCCGAACTGGCCGGTGCCTCGACCGAGGCCAGCGAGGGCGCGGCAACCGAATAACCGGTTGCTATCAAAGCCATAGCGCCCCAGGTCCGCGTGACGCGGACCTGGGGCGTTTTTTATGGGCAAACACCGTGATTTCTGGCACCAACCGCCGGCGGGACGCCCGCGCGGGCGAATGGCCATAATCGCGGCATGGCATGCATTCCATTTCGCCGCGGGAGCGGCGGCTGATGTCCTGGACCCTGACGCTGTGGGGCGCACTGGCCGTGCTGCTGTTCTGGTCGGTCGGAGCCTACAACCGCCTGGTGCGGCTGCGCGGTGAAGCCCTGCAGGCCTTCACCGCACTCGATGCCCAGCTGCGCCAGCAGGTGGCGCTGGCGCAGGCCTGCCTGCCCACCGCGGAGGCGGCCGGGCCGGCCCAGCCCGGCGAGCCGGTCGATGCCGCGACCGCCCTGAGGGCCGGCCTGCAAGGGGCGGCCGCGCAGTTCGACGCATCGCTGGCGGCCGTGCGTGCCAAGCCGCTGGATGCGCAGGCCGTGGCGGCGCTGGCTGCCGCGCAGGATGTGCTGGCCATGGCCTGGCAGCGGCTGCGCAACGAGGCCCACGACCTGGCCGGCGCGGCCGTGCCCGATACCCTGCAGGCCGAGTGGCAGCAGCTGGGCACGCACACCCGCGCCGCGGCCGGTGGCTTCGATCAGACGGTCGCCCGCTACAACGAAGCGATCAGGCAGTTTCCCGCCGTGCTGCTGGCCTGGCTGTTTGGCTTCCAGGCGGCGCGCGGGCTCGGGGCCGCATAAGCACATGGCCAGAAATTGGTTGCCAGCCGGCGGGGCTCGTGGATACTACGTGTCGCCCGCCACGACAACACATCCAGAAACGGCGGTCCGCTGAACCCCCAGACCCACAGGAGATCGACATGTCACCCAAATGGATCGCCGGCGCGCTGATGCTGGCTGCCGGCCTGCCGGCGATGGCGCAGGACAAGGAAGCGCTGTACCTCAAGAGCCTGGCGGCCACCTGCGCCAACTGCCATGGCACCAATGGCCGCGCAGTGGAGGGGTCGAGCGTGGTGTCGCTGGCGGGCCTGCAGAAGAGCTACCTCGTGGCCCAGCTCAAGGCCTTCAAGAGCGGCGCGCGCCCCGCCACCATCATGCATCAGCTCAGCAAGGGCTACAGCGATGCGCAGATCGACCAGATCGCCGGCTATTTCGCGGCGCAGGCCAAGTGAGAGGGGCTTCCATCATGCAACGACGCTCATTCCTCCAGTCTTCCGCCGCCCTGAGCCTGCTGGGCCTCGTGGGCTGCGCCACTACCTCCATTCCCTCGCGCGCCAAGGTCGTCGTGATCGGCGGGGGCTACGGCGGCGCCACCGCCGCCAAGTACGTGCGCCTGCTGTCGGACCACAAGATCGACGTGGTGCTGATCGAGCCCGACGAGGCCTTCGTGTCCTGCCCGCTGTCCAACCTGGTGCTGGGCGGCAGCAAGCAGATGGCCGACATCACCACGCCCTACAGCGGACTGTCGAAGAACCATGGCATCACGGTCGTGAGGGACCGCGCCAGTGCGATCGACACCGCGAAGAAGACCGTCACCCTGGCCGGCGGCCCGGTCATCGGCTACGACAAGCTCGTGGTCTCGCCCGGCGTCGAGCTGCTGTTCGGCAGCATCGAGGGCCTGCAGGCGGCCAACGCCTCGGGCCAGATCCTGCAGGCCTGGAAGGCCGGGCCGGAAACCGAGGCGCTGCGCAAGCAGCTCCAGGCCATGCCCGACGGCGGCGTCTACGCCATCACCATTCCCGAAGCGCCGTACCGCTGCCCGCCCGGCCCCTACGAGCGGGCTTGCCAGGTGGCCTGGTACTTCAAGAACGCCAAGCCGCGCAGCAAGGTGATCATTCTCGATGCCAATCAGGACGTCACCTCCAAAGGGCCGCTGTTCAAGAAGGTCTGGGCTGAGCAGTACGCGGGCATCATCGAGTACCGGGCCCAGCACAAGGCCGTGGCGGTGGACGCCAAGGCCGGGCTGATCAAGTTCGACATCCAGGACGACCTGAAGGCCAATGTCATCAACGCGCTGCCGTCGATGCGCGCCGGGGCCATCGCGGTGCAGGCGGGCCTCAACAACCAGGCCAACAAGAGCTGGTGCGGCGTGAACTACCTGACTTTCGAGTCCACCGCCGCCCGGGACGTGCACGTGCTCGGCGACTCGATCCAGATCGCCCCCGGCATGCCCAAGAGCGGCCACATGGCCAACAACCACGGCAAGGTGGCGGCGGCGGCCATCGTGGCGCAGCTCAGCGGCTGGGAAGTCAATCCCGCGCCCATGCTGGCCAACACCTGCTACAGCTTCGTGGACAACCGCAGCGTGGTCCACGTGGCCAGCGTGCACGAGTACGTGGCGGCCGAGAAGACCTTCAAGACCGTGGCCGGCTCGGGTGGCCTGAGCCCCGGCCCGACCGAGCTCGAAGGGGTCTATGCCCTCAACTGGGCGCAGAACATCTGGGCCGACACGCTGACGTGAGCGGCTCGGGCGGCCGGGGGTTGGATGCCACAATGGCGGCATGACCGAACCCGCCGTCCGCCCTGTTCGTGAAGCGGGTGCCTCGTCTTCCTTGATTCCGCTGTGGCGCCAGCTCCAGGCGGCCGCCTCCGTGCTGGCCGCCATCCGCGCCGGCGCTTCCGGTACCGCCGCCTTGAACGACGTGGACCCGGGCCTGCGCCCGGGCGCCCAGGCCTTGGTATTCCATGTGCTGCGTCAGCTGGGCCGGGCCGAAGCCTTGCGCCGGCAGTTGGCCAGGCGCGCCCCCCCGCCCCAGGTAGATGCCTTGCTGTGCACGGCGCTGGCGCTGGGCTGGCGGGAGGCGGAGGCGCCCTACGAAGCCTTCACGCTGGTGGACCAGGCCGTGGAAGCCGCCAAGCGCAGCCCGGCCACGCGGGCCCAGGCCAGCTTTCTCAACGCCTGCCTGCGCCGCTTCCTGCGCGAGCGCGAGGCGCTGGTGGCGGCCACC
Source organism: Variovorax terrae (assembly GCF_022809125.1). Classification (NCBI taxonomy): domain Bacteria; kingdom Pseudomonadati; phylum Pseudomonadota; class Betaproteobacteria; order Burkholderiales; family Comamonadaceae; genus Variovorax; species Variovorax terrae. The sequence continues at coordinate 15,252 of NZ_JALGBI010000004.1, forward strand.
GACCGCGACCCGGTGGCCGTCTGGAACCACCCCCGGTGGTGGATCGAGCGGCTGCGGCGGGACCATCCGGCGCATTGGCAGGACATTTTGCGGGCCAACAACTCGCAGGCACCCATGAGTTTGCGGGTGAATGCAAGAAAATCCGGCGTAGTCCAGTACCTGCGGTCATTGGATGCTATGAATATCGTAGCAACGCCAGCCGGCGACTGGGGCGTGACATTGGTCCAGGCGCGGCCGGTGCATGACATCCCGGGGTTCGGCGAGGGCGTGGTGTCGGTGCAGGACGGTGCCGCGCAACAGGCCGCGCCCCTGCTGCTGCAAGGGTTGGCGGGGGCCGGGCCGCTGCGCATTCTCGATGCCTGCGCCGCGCCGGGCGGCAAGACGGCGCACCTGCTGGAGCTGGCCGATGCGCAGGTGACGGCGCTGGACATCGACCCCGTGCGCTGCGAGCGCATCCACCAGAACCTGCAGCGCCTGGGCCTGTCGGCGAACGTGGTGGCGGCCGATGCGGGCCGGCCGCAGGCCTGGTGGGACGGCCAGCCATTCGACGCCATCCTGCTCGATGCGCCGTGCACGGCGTCGGGCATCGTGCGCCGCCATCCGGACGTGCGCTGGCTGCGCCGCGAGAGCGACATCGCGCAGTTGGCCGCGATCCAGGCTGCCCTGCTGGCGACCCTCTGGCCCTTGCTGAAGGCCGGCGGACGTCTGCTGTACTGCACCTGTTCGGTGTTCAAGGCCGAAGGGGACGACCAGATCCAAACGTTTGTTGCGCACAACACCGACGCCGTTTTGCGGCCTTCGCCGGGCCATTTAATGCCCCAGACGGGGGCAAACGGCGGTGCTGTCCCGGACAATCCCCAAGGTGATCACGACGGTTTTTTTTACGCCCTGCTGGAAAAACATGCACCGCGGCGCCAGGATCAAGACCGGGCTTGAGCGGCTGCTGCTGCTGTGGTGCGTCTGCACCGCGCTGCTGCTGCCGGCCGCCGCGCGCGCCGAGGCCGGGGCGGCCGAGGTCTCGCAGCTGCAATTGGAGCGCACCGAGGAAGGTGTGTTCCTGTCGGCCGCGATCCGGTTCGAGCTGTCCGCCATCGTCGAGGATGCGCTGCTCAAGGGCATTCCCATGTACTTCGTGGCCGAGGCCGAGTTGTTCCGCGATCGCTGGTACTGGTATGACAAAAAGGTGACGCTCGCATCGCGCCACATGCGCCTGGCCTACCAGCCGCTGACCCGGCGCTGGCGCCTGAACGTGTCGCCCGGCCCGATCGGCAATGCGGGCCTGGGCGTCACCTTCAACCAGAACTTCGATTCGCTGGCCGATGCCCTGGCTGCGATTCAGCGGATCTCTCGCTGGAAGATTGCAGATGCCTCCGAAGTCGACGCCGATGCGCGCTACAACGCAGATTTTCGCTTCAAGCTCGATGTCTCCCAGCTGCCGCGCCCCTTCCAGATCGGCGCGGTCGGCCAGTCCGACTGGAGCATCTCCGCCAGCCGCAACCAGCGCCTGACCGCGGAGAGCGCCAAGTGAATCCGCTGCCGGCCCGGCCCGAGGGGGCCGAGCGCTTCTCGCTGCAGCGTTCGCGCGCCTTGCGCTGGGCTGTCGGCATCGGGGCAGCCTCCATGGTCGCCATCGGCCTGGTGCTCCTGTTCCTGCTGACCCAGGCCACCAACAACCGCGAGCTGTACGAGCGCAACTACACGCGCCTGTTCGTGGTCAACGTGGTGGTGGCCGCGCTGCTGCTGCTGGTGATCGGCTGGATCGCGCTGCGGCTGGCGCTGCGCCTGCGCCGCGGCAAGTTCGGCAGCCGGCTGCTGGTCAAGCTGGCGGCCATCTTTGCGCTGGTCGGGCTGGTGCCCGGCGTGCTGATCTATGTGGTGTCCTACCAGTTCGTCTCGCGTTCCATCGAAAGCTGGTTCGACGTCAAGGTCGAGGGCGCGCTCGATGCCGGCCTGAGCCTGGGCCGCGCCACGCTCGACACGCTGGCCAACGACTTGGCCAACAAGACCCGGGCCGCCACCAACCAGCTGGCCGATGCGCCCGACGCCTCCGCCGGCGTGGTGCTGGAGCGGATCCGCGACCAATTGAACGCCAACGACGTGATCCTCTGGAGCCCGTCGGGCCAGCTGATCGCCAGCGCCGGCGAGTCGCGCTTCCAGCTCAATCCCGAGCGGCCGACCGTGCAGCAGCTGCGCAACGTGCGCAGCCAGCGCGCCGTGGCGCAGGTGGAGGGGCTGGAGGATTCCGGCCTTGGGGCCATCAGCAACGCGCGCATCAAGGCGCTGGCGCTGGCGCCGACCGGCCGCCTGGGCTTGTTGTCCGAACCGCGCTTCCTGCAGGTGACGCAGGCCCTGCCGCCCACCTTGGTGGCCAACGCCATCGCGGTGCAGGAGGCCAACCGCGAGTACCAGGAACGCGCGCTGGCGCGCGAAGGCCTGCGCCGCATGTACATCGGCACGCTCACGCTCAGCCTGTTCCTCGCGGTGTTCGGCGCCGTGCTGCTGGCCGTGCTGCTGGGCAACCAGCTGGCGCGGCCGCTGCTGGTGCTGGCCGAGGGCGTGCGCGAGGTGGCGGCCGGCAACCTGTCGCCGAAGGCCGTGCTGCAGGGCAAGGACGAGCTCGGCGGCCTCACGCGCTCGTTTGCCGACATGACGCAGCAACTGGCCGACGCCCGCGCCGAGGTGGAGCAAAGCATGGAGCAGGTCAATGCGGCGCGGTCCAACCTGCAGACCATCCTGGACAACCTCACGGCCGGCGTGATCGTGCTCGACGCGCAGGGCGTGATCCAGTCCTCCAACCCCGGCGCCACGCGCATCCTGCGCGCGCCGCTGGCCGCCTGGGAGGGCCGGCCCCTGGCCGACATGGCGGGGCTGGAGAACTTCGCGCACAGCGTGCAGGCCCAGTTCGACGCCTTCCTCAGCGAGCGCGCCCAGCATGGGCTGGACCACTGGCAGCAATCGTTCGAGCTCAATGCGGCGCAGCCCCACCTGCCGCAGAACGCCATCACGCTGGTGGCGCGCGGGGCCGAGCTGCCGGGCGCGGCGCGGCTGCTGGTGTTTGACGACATCTCCGAAATCGTCTCGGCCCAGCGCGCGCAGGCCTGGGGCGAAGTGGCGCGCCGCCTCGCGCATGAAATCAAGAACCCGCTGACCCCGATCCAGCTCTCGGCCGAGCGGCTGGAAATGAAACTCAGCGGCAAGGTGGGCGAACCCGAGCAGGCCGTGCTGACCAAGTCGGTCAAGACCATCGTCGACCAGGTGGATGCCATGAAGCGGCTGGTCAATGAGTTTCGCGACTACGCGCGCCTGCCCGCGGCCGAACTCAAGGCGGTGGACCTGAATGCGCTGATCCATGACGTGCTGCACCTGTACGGCCACCATGAGGGCGAGACGCCGCCGCTGCAGCCCGTGCACCTGGAGCTCGACGCGCGCTGCCCGCGCATCCTGGGCGACAGCCAGCAGCTGCGGCAGGTGGTGCACAACCTGCTGCAGAACGCGCAGGACGCGAGCGAGAGCGCCGGCAAGCGGGGCGAGCAGGCCCGCGTGACCCTGCGCACGCACTGGAGCGAATCGACCCAGCGGGTGCGCCTGACCGTGCTCGACAACGGCACCGGTTTCCCCGAGCACATCCTCAAGCGCGCCTTCGAGCCCTATGTCACCACCAAGGCCAAGGGCACCGGCCTCGGGCTGGCCGTGGTCAAGAAAATCGCCGACGAGCATGGCGCCCGTATCGACCTTGCCAATCGTGTAACAGAGGGTGTCGTACACGGCGCGCAAGTGTCGCTATCATTCGCAGTTGCAACTTAACAACATCGAGCAATCGGGCAAGGGAAAAGCGGTCAATCATGGCAAACATCTTGGTGGTCGACGATGAGCTGGGCATCCGTGACCTGCTGTCGGAAATCCTGAATGACGAAGGCCACAACGTCGAGCTGGCCGAGAATGCCAGCCAGGCGCGCGCCGCGCGCAACCGGGCCCGGCCCGACCTCGTGCTGCTCGACATCTGGATGCCCGACACCGATGGCGTGACCTTGCTCAAGGAATGGTCCACCACCGGCTTTCTGACCATGCCCGTGATCATGATGAGCGGCCACGCCACCATCGACACCGCCGTGGAGGCCACCAAGATCGGCGCGCAGTCGTTCCTGGAAAAACCCATCACGTTGCAGAAGCTGCTCAAGGCTGTGGAGCAGGGCCTGACGCGCAACGGCACGCGCAAGCCGCAGGCGCTGGTGCCGGTGGCCATGGCCGAGTTGACGGTGGAGGCCGCGATGACCGCGGGCCAGAGCCTGCCGCCCGTGATGGACATGGGCCCGCAGCCGCACCAGTCGTTCGAGCTCGACAAGCCGTTGCGCGACGCGCGCGACGAGTTCGAGAAAGCCTATTTCGAATTCCACTTGGCCAAGGAAGGCGGCTCCATGACCCGTGTGGCCGAGAAAACGGGCCTGGAGCGCACCCATCTCTACCGCAAGCTCAAGCAGTTGGGCGTGGACCTGTCGCGCGGCAAACGCAGCATGGCCTGACGGGCTGATTCAACAGACCCTCAGAGCCTGCTATAATCAATGGCTCTGGCCCGGTAGCTCAGTTGGTAGAGCAGCGGATTGAAAATCCGCGTGTCGGTGGTTCGATTCCGCCCCAGGCCACCAAATTCCCGTCTCAAGCGATTCCACTGAAGCCCAAGGTCCTTGCAAATCAAGGACTTAGCCTGAAAAGGCGGCTCAGATGGTCTCGCCAAATCCCACAAAGTCCTGCATTTGCGTGTACCCACGCTGGTACCCCAGACTGTGTTTCATCAACAGTCATTTTCTGGGTACCACCATGGGACGTCTCAACGACCTGAAGATCAAGTCCGCGAAGCCGCGCGACAAGGAATATTTACTGGCTGATGGGGAGGGCCTCTACCTTCGCGTGCGACCCACCGGCAAGGCATGGGCCTTCCGCTATCGGAGCAGCACTGACGAGGTAAAGCTCAGCCTCGGCGCCTATCCGACGGTGTCGCTGGCTGAAGCACGCACCAAGGCGCGAATTGAAGCCGGCAAGCTTGCCGCCGGGATCGACGTACGCCACCAATCCAAAATTCTTCTGCATGTCATTCGTTCGGGCTTTCTGCATCAAGTCCGGCGGCACCTTCCAGATTCCATCCGCGATGCGCTCCACGATGCCGGCGCGGCGCAGCGCTTCGAGCCGGCGCACGTGCGCATCGACAGCGGACTGTGGGTCGCGGTCGTTGGCGTGCTTTAGTTGCGCCAGATGGTCCACGGTCTTGTAGAGGCCGTCTTGCGCGATGGCAGCGATGTGACGGTCAACCGGCCTTTCCTGGCCTGAGGGCCTCGCCTCAATGATGCCGTGTATGGGCAGCTCTGCGAGGTCGGCGCCGACGGGGAGCTTGAGGTAGTGCGCCCGTCCGTCGATGCCATCGACCACCAGGTAGCCACGGTCGTGTAGCTCGTCGGCCAGGCCCTTGCCCGCAATCCGACAGATGACGGGGGAGGTCGGCCGCTCATCGACCACGCATTCCCGCCGCTGGCCCTTGAGCGCACGGCGCACGGTTTCCAGCGCATCCAAGCGCTGGCCGATGGCGTCGAGTGTGGCCGCCATCCCAGGCTGGAACTTCCAGCGGTTCGTGTTCGTCCTCTCGGCTAGGCCCATGCCTTCGAGCCGCTGCAGCCGCGCCCGCAGCGCGTTCTGACGCTGTCGGTCTTGCGGGTTGCCCGTCAGGTCGATGCCATCGAGATCGGCTTGCCGGATCAGCGCCCGATCCAAGCCGGTGAGCCGCTGCTGGTCGACCTCCCGCAGCAGGCTCTGACGGAACTCCGCCTCGGTGCGTGGCCCCAGCCATTTGGTGGCGATATCGCTTGCGCGCAGCCGCATGCCGTGGGCTATGTAGTCGGGGGCGATCACAAGATCTTCCCGGCCACTGGCAGGTCCGCCCGTTTGTGTTTGCTGCGAAGCGGGAAGCGAGTTGCATGTCATTTCTCCTAGTGAAGTTGGCTGTTGAAGAAACCCCACCGGATTCCTAGATTCAGAGCCCTCTTCGGACTTCCTGTGGGGTCGGCGCAAAGACCTGGGCCGGCCTCGTTGCCACCGTCTTTCCTGAGTTCATCGCCCGCGACGAAAGAAGACCGTGGACGGGGGCCGTCAAGGAGATAAGCGCCGGGGTGGGGCGGCCCGCAGCGCAGCGAGGACACGGCCCGGCGCGCCTTGACGGCACACGGCCGCGGGCTACAGTCGCGAGAAAGGCGATGAATTCGGGAAAGACGGCTTGACGGGCAATGGCTGTGGTTGGCGCAGACACCACGCAAGCGCAGCGCGCAGCTCCGCCAGGCGCGAAGGCCGATCAGGTGCAGCCTGGTCGGCGGACTTGCAGGGGTGCCAAACGAAGAGCGGCGGGGAGGGGCTCACCAGCCCTTCCCCCGGAGGGCAAGCGTAGCGCGCAGGACCCGAAGGGGCCGCAGGCGTCAGGGATCAAAGCCGGATGGGCCGCGATTCGGCACGAAGCGCGGGGTGCAGCCCGAGAGCCCGCCGGCGAGACGCCGGGACGCTCAATGGCCTTGATCGCAGATACGGCTAAAGTGAGCCAATCTGTTGAGTGCGACTCGGGCGGCCGATGGCTCAGAATGCTGGTTCAACGGAGTCGTATCCGTCCATTCTGCTGAGGAGTCCGTGCCTATATTTGAAATTAAGCAGGTTGAAGTTCCGCTGTTTGGAGTTGTAGAAGCGTCGGACCAATCGGCATGGCTCGAAGCCTTCGCCGCGGCGACCACGACCATCGCGATCGAAGTGGACGCTGCCGCATTGAACTTGATCGCCAACGATCTCGAACTCGATGCAGAGGGCCTTGCGGCGGACGCCGAGCGATACGTCGGCGGAAGATACAGAGCCAAAGCCCGAGGGATGGGCGGTTCACGGCTCGGCGATCTTGGCGAGGTCCTCACGTTCCTCGTGAACAGCGTGGCCGGTCGGGAGGTCGTGCGCGTTGTGTCGTGGCGTGCAGGGACAGGACAAGCAGTCAAAGGAACGCTCTTTCCGCAACCCGACTTCATCATCAAGGACGCGAGCGGGTTGGCTGCTCTTGAAGTGAAGTCGACCGAAGCATTCGACTTCGTCCACCTCCGGGATGCGACGAAGCATTGGACGTGGCTGCAGCCGTGTTCTTCCGTGCGAGGGCGCCGAGAGCAAGCACTGCAGCAGCTTGCGTTCGTCGGTGGAATACTCACGCCGCAGCAGCACTCACTTGTGGTGAAGGGCGGAACTGTCGTGCCGTTTCCGGTGGGGAAAGGAGTGGCGGCCGCCGTCGTTGCCGTAGACGGTCGAATGAACGAGTTGCGTAGCGACCCGAAGTACAAGACGCCGCCAGCGTGCCGCCAGGCGAACCGGGATTGTTGGTCGTGTTTGCCGAAATCCTGCCATTTCGCCCTGGTAACGATGCCAAACGCTCCCGGCATGCTCTCGCTGGGTGGCGCCGCCTCCGATGGCTCGATGCGATGGCTTCGTGCCTACCGGCGATGGTCGCAGGCACTCGCCGCGCATGATCTGCTGGCTGTGCGGGCGTCAGTTGGCATCCTCGTCGAAACGCTGGCGGCATGGCTCGACGGGACCGACATTCTCGAGGCAGACGTGCTGCGTGGCTTCTGGGGCTCCTACCTTCGGGATGCTATGAGGAGCCGAGGCTTCGAGGTTGAGGTCCCGGGGCAATTCGGGAACTTGAATCACCTGGAGTCGGGCTTCGAGTGGACCCCTGCGCTCCTCGCGGAGCCGGCGAGTCGGGAGACAAGCGCGGATGACATCACGCGGTCGATGCTCCAAGATCAAGAACCCGCCGCGTCGTTCATGATGTCCGCACGTCTTCGGCGGAACGACCGGGATGCGGACTCGATTTCGGTTCGAGGTTTTGGCGACTTTGTCGAATTCCACCTCATGTCGGAAACATGGTGGACAGAGGGCTCGGTCGACACCGTCGAGAACGCTTCGTCGATCGCCACGCGCTTGCTGTCCTTCGCGCTTGAGGCATCAGGCTGGCCGATCTCAGGGGATGGTGGCCCGGTGCCCCTTCGGAAGGTGACGGCGCGAGTTGGAGATGACGCAGTTCATCTTGGCTGGGCGTCGAAACCCGCAACGCCAGGCTCTTCGTCTTGGCGGTCGTGGATGCGAGGTTGGCCAATCTGGTTTGATCTCGACCCGTGGCCGCCGTGGCCGATGCTCCTCTTTCTCGGAGACCCTCGAATCCGATTACGCGTGATGCCCGACGGCCGGGCCGATTTGCGAGTGCTCAGAACGCTACTACGCTCCCGCTAGCGCCGACGGCCACTTGGCTGTTGGCTTATCCGGACATGAGCTCATAGAGGTGCGATCATTCGCTAGACGAGAGACGCCCTTGCCCTTCGGAGACGTCACTATGAGAGTCGCGAAAGACCTCCACAGCGGCTTCTCAAATGACCGCGTCCCCTTTGAGCGTGTAGGCTTGCGTAGTCCGAGCTCGAACAGCGAGTCGTCGGAATTTTTTGGACCAACCATGGAGGAATCCCTGTGACGTCGACCGATCGTTTTGAAGCGTTGGTGGAGAACGGAAGGCGTACCATCCAGCGCCTGGCTTCGCATGATCCGGGTTACGAAGAGAGCCTACACACTGGGGCGGCGCCCGACGCTCTGAGGTCCCTTGTTCAAACCGCGTTCGTCCAGCTTGGCGGCGCCCTGGATGCTTTGGTCGGCGAGACCGCGCTTCGTTGCGGATTGTCGCAGGCGGCCTCAGGCTCCCGCTTCTCTCTACCTCGCAATGATTCGAATCAAGACCATCGGTCGATCTTGGAGGATTCGTTACCTGATTTGTCAAGCACTCTTCCAGAGATCGCGACCGAGATGGTGCAACTCCTAGGTGTGCTGGACAGTGACAGATGGCTTGCACCTCTAGGGGCACTCGTTTACGACGTGGAGGCGTTGCAACTGCGGCGCGCGGTTGGGAGTGTCTCTTTTGCATCTACTGCTGAGGCCGGCTTGCAGATGACGCTGAGGGGCGAGGACGGCGGGTCGATTCCGATGCTTGCCCCGCTACGGATCGACGGGGCTCCAGGCACCGGAGCGCAAGACGGAAGGGCGTTCTACCTTGTCGTCATGCCTGGCGGCCGCGAAGTCGTGTCCTTCCTTGATCGATGTGTTCGCGGGACTGAGCAAATTGGCCTGGGGTTCCGGCGCGTGCTCAGCACCCATGAACGCTAAGAAGCCGTTTATCACATTTTTGCTCATAAATATAGTTTAGCGTTAAACTATATTTATGAGCTCGCGCGACGACACGATTGCAGATTCCTTTTCGGCTACGCGGGCCGCTGCCCTTGCCGGCATTTCGCGCGCGATGCTGAATTACCTCTGCCGGGAGAAAGTCGTCGTTCCAAGCATTTTGCCCTCGCGGGGGCACGGCTCGCCGCGGGCATACTCATTCGGCGATGTCGTCGCGCTACGCTTGGTGGCCAAGCTGTCCGCGGCGGGCGTGTCGGTGCTGCGTTTGAAGAAGGCAATGCAACGCTTGCGTAAGCTCCATCCCGAGATCACACTGACTTCGCTGCCCGGCAGCCACGTCGTCACCGATGGGCGGGACCTGTACATCAGGCGCAAGGGCGAGACGCTGGAGCGTGCGATGGACGGCCAGTTCGCGTTCGCATTTGTCGTTGAACTCGCGCCGATTCGCAATGAAGTGGCCGACGGTATTTTGAAGTCGCAGAAGGCTGGCGTCGGACGAGCGCGCAAAGTCGCGTAACGAGCGACCCTCGATGGTCGAGAAAGGGCAAGGGACGAAACATGCTTGCGGCAACTTCCAGGCGCGACAGTCCGATTGGGCTGTTTCAGGCGGTGCTGAGAGCTCTTGAAGCAGCGCCCGAAGTGGGCGAGCCTCTTCGTCAGCATACGCTGACGGTGCTGCGCGCCGCATGTGAGATCGCGGCGGACCCGTCGACCATCGGTGCACACGCACCTCCCGAAGCAATTGAACTTGCACTATGTCTTCGGGGCAACGCACTGTTGAGGCAACGGCTAGAGGAACTCCGAAGCTTGGATTCCATACCTCCGGCCGTCGCTCGTCAACTGCTGAACGCGTTCGCTCCAATTGCTGCTTAGATCAAACTTTCGCCTCTTGCTTCTGCAGCTGGACAGGCTTGCGGAGACGCCGTACTTTTCTCTCGAGCTCGACAACTACATCAGTGACTTGCGGAGGGTCACCCGTGAGCTGATCAGTCGGATCAGCGCGACACCGGCAACCCTGAACGAAGAGGTTGCCAGGCTGGCCCTCGAGAACATATGGGAGCTGACCCAATTCTTGACCGGCAGCACGACGAAGCAGGTGCCGTACGAGGTCGTGTACGCGATCGAGAGGGCGGCCCGCGGCTGGACGTCCAGCCCCTTGCTGGTGACCACTGCCATCGTGCAGGAGTCGAGCTTCTTCTTTCAGGGTGGCCAGGAATCGTTCTTTCGAGCGATGGAAGCTGAGCTTGGCATCGTCATCAAGGGTCGTCCGGTTCAAATCGCGTTGCCCTATATCTACAGACACAAACCGCTCTTTTGCATACCGCTGTTCCACGAACTGGGGCACTTCGTGGACAGCGCTCGCGACATTGTCGTGGCATCGCTTCTGCAGTTCCCACCGGAGTCTGGGCCCGCACTGCCGGGACTCACGCCGCCGGCCGATGTTTCCTCGCTCAGTGCGGGCGAAAAGCGAATCTGGGATGGAGTCGTCAAGCGACACCGGCAGGAGTACTTCGCGGACTTGTTTTCTGCGGCCTATGTAGGCAAGGCAACTAAGGGATTCCTGGAGCAGTTCTGCCCTGACGCGGAAGTGGCCCACACACACCCCAGTTCAAGCGCTCGGTTTGCGCTGCTGGATGATTTCTATGAGGGGCGGTCGAACCCCATCATCGACATGTTCCAGAAGACGCTTGCTGCGCGCGGGCTGCCCAAGCTTGAAAAGATGTTCGACACGGTAGACCTGGAACCGTCGACGGGCGACGTGCGACCCTTTCAGGTTGAGTCGGATCGGCAGTTGTTCGGCCTTTTCGAATCCGGCTGGGACTTCCTGATGACGCAGTGGCAGAGCGGGTCGAGTCACTGGGCGCATATCGCGCCGGATGATCGCGTCGACGTTGCGAACGACTTGATAGAGAAGGCGATTCGCAATCGAATGATACGGGAGGCGTGGAATGCGGCTGTTGACTCATGAAGAGCTCGTGGCGTCTTTGTCCAGCACCGACGCCGAAAGCATCCACCTTGATCCGCTGTTGCGCCCAGACCAGGTGGGCCAAGTCACAGTGGACCTGCGTCTGGGGTACGACTTCCTGGTGTCGGTTCTGACTCGAAGTCCGGCGGTCGAGCTGCGACCGACACCTGAATCGAAGTTTCGGGGTATCCAGACCTATTTTCAAGAGACCCGCCGAACGCTGGGCGAGCGGTTCGTTCTCTACCCCCACCAGCTGGTGCTCGCCACGACAGTTGAATACCTGTCGCTGCCGTCGAACATTTACACCGACATTTCGGTGCGGAGCAGTTACGCCCGCCTCGGGATTGGCGTGAGCACTTCGCTGCAGCCAGGATGGAGGGGGTGCGTACCTCTTGAGCTTTTCAATCATGGCAACACGCCTGTTGAACTGGTTGTGGGCAGTTGCATCTGCCAAGCAAAGTTCTTCGCGATCCAGAACCAGGTGAGCTATGTCCGGGAGGGAGCTACCAGAAAGTATTTTGGGAGCATTAGGCCGGTAGTCTCGCGCGCCGAGCGCGACAAGGATTTGGCAGTGCTTGCTCGGCTTGCGGACACCTTCTACCAAGACGTGGGGGATGGTGGGTTCACCCCGCCCCCGTCAGCGGAAGTCATTCCCGAGGACCAACCGCCGGCGCCGTGAGATCAGCTTGCAAGCCAGCCCATCGTGAGGACTTGGTGCGTGTTACAGAAGCCGTCAAGCGCGATGACCCGTTTCTCGCCGCGTAGGTCGATCAACGAGTCGTTGCCGCCCACCACAGGTCCTCTGCGCTTCCAGGACGTGTTCCGCTGAATCAATGAATAGGCCTGGCTTGCGGTGACGCCGGGAAACATCTGCCTGAAGCCAAGTGACGTGATGAAGTGGTGAATGCCAGTGCCATCCGCGGTCGGGCCGATGTCGGCATGATGGGGATGTGCACTAATCAGGCCGAAGGTCGCCTGAGCTGGGTCGCGATCCTCCACAAACCGCCAGAAAGTCGAGGTGAGCGTGTTGCCGAAGCGGGCTTTGAGAGTCTCAACACTCTTGAACGATTGGGAAAAATCCTTTGACTCTGTGCTGAACTGCGGACCAAAAAAGAGCAGTCGTCCTGCGCCGAAATTGGCTTCTGCCTCGATGGTCTCATGGCATGTCGGATTCAGAGTGACTTCGTTGTCGCCCAGCAGAAACTCGGAATGCCAGGGCACGAAGCTGTGGGCAACTTCGTGCGCCTCGATCCACCGGTGCTTCAACGGGGGAACCTCGCTGTCGATGAAAATCTTTCGGTCGTCCGGCAACCAGAGGCCGCTTAGCTTGGCCTTCTTCACCACGTCCAGGATCAGCAGCGGATCCTCCGCCAGTCGCTTGCCGGCGACCTTGATTCGGTGGGCAAATTCCGCCAATGGACCAATGTCCGCAGACGAATAGTATTTGCGATCGAGGCGAAGCAGCTCCCGGACCATTCGCAGGTCCAGGGGCGGCTCGGGCCGTCCGAGGTCACGCAAGATTTTGTCGACCAACTGGTCGATTTCCTTTTGTTCACGCTGACCAACGAGTTCCCGCAAGTGATCTCCTAAGGTTTTTCTCGCAAAAAGCGAATAAAGCTGCGCAACATGTTCTGCTCTTCGTCTGTGAGGATGGACATGTCGTCAGAGTGCGCGGCAAACTTCAGTGCCTTGGTCCGAAACACGTCATCGTTGGACACAGCTGCGCCAGCCAACTTCATCAGCTCAGTCAGCGGCAGATCAAAAAAGCGCGCGATGTTGGAGATCGTTCTAGGCCGAGCGTGATAGGCAGGATCGTGCTCTATCTGCTGAATTTCGGCAGCATCAACGGACAGTTTCTCCGCAAGTTGTTCGACGGTCAGCTTCTTGGAGCGACGCGCCAGTCGTACGAGCATGCCAAAGGCCACGGTCAATGGTGGTTCGGTGGCCTCAGTCTTCGAGGCAGAGAAAGGGGCTGGTCCAATGACGAAATCATCATCCAGCGTTTCCCGAATCATTCGCGCGTACCACTGCCGGTCCGGGCGATTTCTTGTGGTCATAGAGTACCTCCAGTCTTGGAAGTCCGAAGCGCCAGCAGTTCCGCTGCGCGCTGAGGTGTCAGTTCGAAATAGAGTAGCCCGCTGTAAGCAGGGTCCGGACCGAGGCAGTCCATGCCCAACTTGTCACGGTAGAGGGTTTCCGCGCCGGGCAGTGAATGCAGGCCCACGCGACCGTCGAAGCCTTCGTCCTCGCTGCGGATGATGGCTTCGGTAACTAGAACGATGCCCACGCCACCATACAAGGGGTTGGGCGTGAACCTGGGACGGTTCCATGGTGCAGTGGACACAAGGTCGACATACAGCATGTGCTGGTTGAATTGACTCGGAAGTCGGCAGCGATAGACCAGGTTGATGAACATCAAACCTTGAGTCATGCCACTGCATCTCAGGGCATATGAAGCCCATTGCAGCTGGCCGGCGCGGCTTTGGAACTTGGCTGGCCATTCCCAGTGGGCGTCTTCGAGGTTCCACTGGCTCACAGTTTGCCTGTTGTACTGGCCGGCGAGTTTCAGTTCATTGAGCTTCGCCTGCATGGGCGGAAGCCAATGATCCTGAAAGCACTTCACGTCCGCCGCTTGGATGCGGTCGGAAAGTTCTGCAGGCTCAAAAAGCTGAGATTGCCGGTTCCAAAGCTGGGTCATAGGTTCACAGGAGCATGAGCTCCGCCTTTTCTTTGCCGTTCTCAAAAAACAGTTTTTCGCCACGTTGTTGGCGCACATCCACGGTCTGATAAAGCCGCAGCGCCTGGCGCAGCACGGCTGTTTTTGACAAAGACCGCTCCGTCGATAGCGCATCGAGGACTTCCATCTCGGCGTCGGATAGGACGAGCGTGAGGGTTTTCTTCGCGGATGTGGTCATGTGGTGCTCCTGGTTGCGGGGCACCCATTATGTTAGGAAATCCATATTTTGTCAACATTCAGCCCACTGAAAATAACCTGTATCTGGCCATTTGACATTCATTTTATACTCATTTAATATGCAGTCACTGATTAGTTTCAACTTAGAAAATAATCACGGCTCAGCAGGTAGCTACACCCTGTATCCCATGATGTGAAATGGATTTGGAAAATGAACGCAGTAGTGAATGACAAGAAGTCCGACCACGACGACGAGCGTGGCGCGCGCGGTCGCATCGTCCTGCTCGACGAGAACTTTCAGAGCCGTGAGGCGACCATCGACGACATCAAGGTCACCGGCAGGCAGATCGCTGAAGCCGCGGGGTACAACTCCACAGACGAGGTCATCGTCCTGCAACAGCTGGCGAGTGGCGCACTGGAGGAGATCCGGCCGGAAGAACTGGTCAACCTGGCGCCGGCCGGTGCAGAGCGCTTCTTCGTGATGGTGGGTGACGCCACCTACCGCTTCATCCTGGATGGTCTGAAGTTCGAGTGGGTGCGACCCAGCGTCACTGCCGACACCCTGCGCAGGCTGGTCGGCAAGGACGACAGCTTCGACGTTGTGCAGGAGCTGGAGAGCGCGCCTGACCGGACGCTGGATGACGACGACGTGATCGATCTCACGGGCGGCGGGACCGAGCGCTTCAAGACGAAGCATGGTGCGAAGCTGGTGACCGTTTACTACGGGGAGGTCGAGCACAAGTTGCCCAAGGGGGTCTACGCCACCGAACAACTGCGCAATGAGTTCAAGGTGGAAGAGGGTTACGTGCTGGCCTTGATCGCCGCGGACGGCTCTTTCGACGAACTGAAGCCGGGCCAGAAGCTGCGCCTGAAAAACGGCATGAAGTTCGTGAGCTACGCGCCCTGCGGGCAGTCGTCATGAGCAGCGCGCAGTTCAACGCCTTGAAGGCGATCTACCCCGCGGCCGAATGCTGGTCGGAGGGCGGCCGCGAGGTGGCCTTCATCCCCGGCGTCACGCTCCAGGCCGCAGGCGGGCCGGTGCAAGTGAACCTACTTCTGCATCCCCACGCCAAGGACAACTACGACACGCGCTTGTTTGTCGATCGCAAGATCGCCGAGCCCAAGGGCTTGAACTGGGCCGTTCACACTGTCTGCGGGGAAACCTGGTGGGCATGCTCGTGGCAGGGCGTTAAGGCCCACCTGCCCTGGGTGCAGATCCTGGCCAACCACCTGCGGGCATTTCTATGAAGACGCACATCAAGATCGCAGGCCCGCTCTTGAGCGCCATCCGTGCCGACCTGCACCGCAGGCACCCATTCGCTTTCGAGCGGGTCGGTTTCCTGACCGCCGGCGCACGCTGGACCGGTGACGGCGACCTCGTGTTGCTGTGTCGGGACTACCAGCCCGTCGTCGACGAAGACTACGAGCGCAGCAGCAGCGTGGGCGCCCGGATCGGATCGAATGCCATGCGCAAAGTCCTCCAGGCGGCCTACCAGCACAAGTCCGCGATCCTGCACATCCACACCCATGGCGGGCGGGGCCGGCCGGAGTTTTCCGCGGTCGACCTGAACAGCGCCCGGGACTTCGTGCCGGGCTTCTTCAATGCCCTGCCGCAGATGCCGCACGGCATCGTGGTCCTGAGCAACGACTCGGCACGCTGTCTGCTGTGGACCGGGCCCAAGGACCGACCCCGCCATGTGGACGGGTTCCAGCAAGTCGGCGCACCCCTGATCAAGTTTGGAGCAGCACATGAGCCAGCATGACCGGCAGAGTTTTCTCGGGCCTACTAGCGAGCAGGACCTTGCGAGCGTCACCGTGGGCATCCTGGGCCTGGGCGGCGGCGGCTCGCACGTCGTGCAGCAGTTGGCGCACCTGGGCGTGGGCGGCTACGTCATCGCCGATCTCGACATCATCGACGAGACCAACCTGAACCGCCTGGTCGGCGGCACGCGCGCTGACATCGACGCGAAGGAACTCAAGATCCGGATCGCCGAGCGCGCCATCCGCCGCGTGCTGCCGAACGCCCGCATCTCCGCGCATGCAAAGCCCTGGCAGGAGGTCGCCGGCGAGCTGAAGCACTGCGACGTGCTCATCGGCGGCCTGGACTCCGTGATCGCGAAGGACGAGGCCGATCGCTTCGGCAAGCGCTTCCTGATCCCCTACATCGACATGGGAATGGACGTGCACAAGCTTGGCGACCGCTTCCTGATCGCGGGCCAGGTGGTGCTGACCCTGCCGGGTGGGCCGTGCCTGCGCTGCATGGGCGTGGTCACCGAGGCCGCGCTAGCGACCGAGGCCCGTCGCTATGGCGCGGCCGGCGGCAAGCCTCAGGTCGTCTGGCCGAACGGCGTGCTGGCCTCCACCGCCGTGGGCCTGTTCACCCAGTTGGTGTGCCCCTGGCACGACAAGCCGATGGCGGCTGCTTACCTGGAGTATGACGGCAACAAGCACACGGTGTCGCCCAGCATGCGCCTGGCGGCGATCGCCAACCGACCTTGCAGCCACTACCTGGCCCACGAGGCCGGGGAGCCGCGCTTCGATATCCGCACGCCGCCCGCACCCGTGAAGCCACAAGTGGAGACATCCGTCCTGGCCGATGAGGTGGCGCCTAGCTGGTGGCGCTCAGTCGTAGCATTCTTCACGGGCCGCTGACGAGGCTGACGGTGCGGCCCCGGTATTCCCCAATTCGGCTCACGGGACCTTGCGGAGCCTGATCGCCTTGCCGTGGAAACCTGGTGCACCGGATGTGAGTGCCGCCTTTGAGAATGCCGTTCGATCGCGCTCGCCGTCTATCCTCCGCGCGTTCATCCGCGAGTTTCCCGAGCAGATGGATCGCCGCTGTGGTGGTCTCACGGTCCTGCACCGTGCCGTCTGCGTCGAGTATTCGGCGGACAACATCGCCGCGCTAATCGAAGCCGGCGCGAATCCCCACGCTCTCAGCGACGATGGAGAAACGCCCTTGCAATACGCCATCCGGGAAGGATGGGAAACGAGCGCGAAGGCCCTTGAGCGCTCGATGCAGGAGAACCCTTTAGGGTAGCCGTTGATGCACGCTGGTCAGACGCCCAAGGAGCGCGGGGCCGGTACTCAGCACAGTCTCCGCGATGAGTCGGCTACGGCGCTGTCAGGAGCGGCGCGGCCGGTTCATCGCTGCGTGGTCCGCCGGACGCTTACCGAGCATTGATCAGGGTCCCCTTTTGATCAAACCTTGGGTGGGCACCATCGTCGCTCCTTCCGGATCGATGCGCTGAGCACGTTCGTGTGAATCTATTGCTCATACTGCGGTTCATGGACTCAGTGGTGGCTCAGCTGTATCAGCACGGTCATCCTCTGGAGGCTACAGGCCCATTGGGATCGCAATGGCGCGACGAACTGTAAGGGTCACACCAAAGTCCTCTTTCTCGCTTTTGACTACAGTTCGACGCGCGAATCCCAGGGCGATTCCCCGCCCCAGTTCACGCATACACTTTGGCGACGCATGTAGCCCTTCCAGGCATCCGAGCCCGCGGTGCGACCTCCACCGGTTTCTTTCTCGCCCCCGAATGCCGCTCCGATGTCCGCGCCGGTAGTGCCCATGTTCACCTTGGCAATGCCGCAATCGCTGCCCTGGGCCGACAGGAAGAGTTCGATGTTGCCCAGATTCGTGCTGTGGATCCCCGATGCCAGGCCCTGCGGCACACCGTTGTGGATAGCGATGGCTTCCTCCAGCGTGTCATAGGGCATGACGTACACGATCGGTGCGAACGTCTCGTGCTGAACGCAGCGCCATTCCGGTTTCACGTCGGTCACCAGCGTGGGCTCGACGTAGTAGCCCGGCCGATCCATCCGCTTGCCGCCATAGGCGATCTTGCCGCCTTGGCTGACAACGTCCAGCATCGCTTGCTCGAAGTGACCAACAGCAGCTCGGTCGACCAGAGGACCGACGACGGCGTCAGGCTCGCGCGGGTCGCCCACCTTGATCTGAGCGAACGACCTCTTCAGCAGATCCAAAAGCTGGTCCACCACCGAGCGGTGAACGATGACGCGTCGGGTGCTCGTGCAACGCTGGCCAGTCGTTCCGACGGCGCCGAAAGTGATGCTGCGGGCAGCCAGTTTGAGATCGGCCGTCTCATCGACGATGCATCCATTGTTGCCGGAACATTCGAGCATGTAGCGCCGGCCCAACTGGCTACCGACGATGTTGGCGACCTTGCGACCCACCGCGCTGGAGCCGGTGAACGAAACAAGGGCCACGCGGGCATCGGCCAGCAGCTTCTCGGCCACCTGGTTGTCGTCAGGGATGAGAAGTGTGAACACGCCTTCGCACTTCATCTCCTTCATCGCAATGTTGCACAGGTACTGGATCGCCAGTGCGGTCAGAGGCACCTTCGGGCTAGGTTTCCAGACAACGGTGTTGCCGCCGATGGCTGCCAGGAAGCCGTTCTGGGCCCACACTGCCGCTGGAAAGTTGTAAGCAGAGATGATGGCCGCCACACCCAGTGGAAGCCATTGGTCGTACATGCGGTGCTTGTAGCGCTGCGATTGCTGGGTGAAGCCGTAGAGCATGCGAGATTGGCCGGCCGCCAGGGTAGCCATATCGACAACCTCGCGCACTTCCCCCTTCGCTTCCATCAACGACTTACCAGTGTCCAATGACACGATGGCGGCCAGACTGTCGAGGTGTCGTTCCACTAATGCGCCGATCCGGGCGACCAGCTCTCCGCGGCGAGGAGCGGGCGTCATGCGCCAGCGCCGCTGTGTGGCGACCGCGACCGACATTACCTCCTCGAAGTCTTGCGCCACGGCGCCGGTGATCTTGGCCGTCACTGTTTCGTCGGAAGGATTGACCGCGTCAAACGTCGAACGTCCTTGTACCGGACTCCAGCCGCCCGGGCCAGTACAGGCACCGGCGTTCACGGCTTGGATGCCGAATTCCTCGAGGACCTTTTTTTGATCGAACATGATTACTGCCCAATGGATGTTTGCGGTTTGGAAAGAAAGCCGCCGATGCTCTCGTCGGTATGGAACACCGGCTTTTCGTGGTAGTGAGGGCCGTCGTAGATTTCGATGAGTACACTGCGCTCGTGTGCCAGCGTGGGACCGTGAGGATGGTCCTTGGGATTCATGTAGAACGTCCCGGGTGTCAGCGTCAATTGACTGTCGGTGTACTCGTACCTGCCCTCGAGGCAGTACATGAACTGGTTCGACGCATGCGAGTGCTTCACCGGAATGCGGCCGCCTTTCTCGTATTCGAGGATGGCGATGCTTGCCCCGGTGTCGGCGTTCTTCCACAGGAAGTACTGACGAAACCCGTAATCGGGAAAATCGATCCATTTCTCCGGATCTAGGTCCTGCTGGCGAATCAGCAGTTCCAGTGTCTTCATGCTGGCTTCGGTGGGTGAGTTCATTTGACGTTCTCCATGTGTATCGGCCGACCGGCTGCGACCCAGCCGTCGTATTCCTTGCGACTTTCCGGAGTCGCCGGAAATAGTCCGAAGATCGATCGACCTTGCGCAATCTGCAGTTCTGCGAAGGCCTCGTACTCCACCGCGTCCACAGCTTCGTCGGCGATAGGTTCGACGAGCGCCCAGGGAATGACGACTACGCCTTCACCATCACCAAGGACTACGTCGTCGGGGTAGACGGCGACTCCGGCGCAACCAATCGGGCCATTCAATTCAACTGGATGCAGCGCGATGGGTGTGGCAGGCGGCGCCGACTGGCGCTGATAAGCCGGCAAGCCGATGTGCCGGATAGACGGTGTGTCGCGATAGCCACCATCAGTCACCACGCCAGCAACGCCGCGCTGGCGTAGGCGAGCCACCATGAGGTCGCCTGCCGCCGCTGCCCTTGAGCAGTTCCCCGTATCGATTACCAGGACATGGCCAGTCGGGCATTCCTCAATCGCACGTCGATGCAGGTTGTCCTCGCGCCCATAGTTCGCCATGGTGTCGATGTCCTCCCGCGCGGGCATGAAGCGCAGCGTGTAGGCTGGCCCGACCATGGGACCCTGGTCCATCGATAGTGGCTGCACTCCCAGTAGGTAGACGTTGCGAAAACCTCGCCTCAGGAGCGCATTAGCCACATTGGCGCTACCGACCTTCGCTAGCTTGGCGCGCGTGGCCGGAGATAGCTCGAATGTCATTCAACCACCTCCTTCAGCGCCGGCAAGATTCGTATATCCAGCGTTCCCAGCCCTTCAACGGTGGCGGACAGCGCGTCGCCGGCTTGGACGGGACCTACGCCTTCGGGCGTCCCGGTAAAGATCAAGTCACCAGGCTCCAGTGTGAAGTAGCGTGAGAGGGTCGCGATAATCTCCCGCGTGCTCCAGATCAGCATGGAGAGATCACTTGCCTGGCGCCGTTGGCCATTGACCGATAGTGCAATTTGGCCCCGCGTCAACTCCCTCGTTTCGCTGATAGGGAAAATGGGGCCGATCGGCGCACAGCGCTCAAAAGTCTTGCCGATCTCCCACGGCTTCCCTCCCTGCCGCATCGCCTGCTGCAGGTCACGCCGCGTCATGTCGATGCCGATCGCGTAGCCCCATATGTGGGAAACCGCTGTGTCGACCTCGATGTTGCGGCCTGCTTTACCTATGGCTACGACCAGTTCCACCTCGTGATGGAGATTCTTTGTCGCATCCGGATAGGGTAGATCCACCGGACCGGCTGCAGCCCATACAACCGTGTCGGCGGGTTTGCAGAAGAAGAACGGAGGTTCTTGACGTGGATCCACCCCCATTTCGATGGCATGATCCGCGTAGTTGCGGCCGACGCAGTAGACGCGCCGGACTGGGAACAGGCCCTTGGCTCCCGCAATTGGGACTGCCGTTAGAGGTGGGGGGGGAACGACGTACTCGCTCATGGCCGACCTCCCTGGCCCAGCATGGCAGTCGCCTCAATCTCGACCAGAATTCCGGGAGCCAACGCGCTGACCTCGACCAGCGTCGCCACCGGAAATGCTCCTTCGAAGAACTCCCGTCGGGCCTTCCACACCTGTTCACGGTGCGCGATGTCTGTCACGTAGATGTTGATCTTCACGATATCGGCCATGCTCCCGCCCGCGGCGCGAACAAGATATTCGATGCGTTGGAAGATCACGCGAGCTTGCTCGTATTCGCCATTCCCGATGGCGTTGAGTTGCTTATCACGAGCGGTGAGGCCCGCGATATAGATGGTGTCCCCCACTTTCAGGCAGTTGGACCACATGCCTGGTGCAGGTTCGGTCACTTCGGGGCTAATGATTTGTTGAATGGTCATGATTACTCAAAGAAGTCCTTGGGAGGCTTGGCGCCCCATTGCGTTGTTTCGTCCGCCGTGCCGGCGAAGACCGAGGGTTGATGGGATCGATCCACGATATCGCCGTCGGTGTAGTGCTCGATCCGGAAACCGAAGGGGTCTCGCCAGTAGTCAAAGATTTGGCTTCCCAGCAGGTGCCGGCCCACACCGCAATCGAGCGTGTATCCGCGCGCGAGCAGGTAGTCGTGGGCTGCCATGACGGCATCCAAGTTTTCGACTTCAAAAGAGCAGTGGTGCACCCCTGGAGAATCAGTTCTCAGTACCAGCATGCAGTGGTGGTCGACCTGTTCGTCACCTCGGTCCACACGCAGAAAGCTTCCGACGATGTTGTCTGGCTGGCCCGGCGCTGCTAGAAAATCTGACGGCAGCAGGCCGAACCGCTCGCGAAGCCAAGCCACGGACGCATCGTGGTCCGTCACGTGCAGCACGAAGTGCCCGAGGCGCCGCACGGGTGAAGCCTCGCGGCGGACGCGCACGGCGGTATTGACACGTGGCTTGCTGGCAGCCGTGTTGAAAGGCAGTCCATCGGCTGGCGCGGAGCCGTTCGCATTCTCGACGAAGTGCACTGCATCAATCTCGAACCCATCGGGCATTCGCATGCGGACTCGCCAGCCACCCCCGGGAGCGCCGGTTGTGGCTTCAATCGGACTGGAGCCCTTGAGTTTGGCGAGAGCTTCCAGGTCTTGCATGCACGAGACCCGAAGTCCAGCGCCCAGAAATCGGTTCTCGCTGCCACGCACCGCCTCATAGACGTAAGGGGCGGTACCGGTGCCTCGCATGTACAGCCGCTGCTCGCTCCCGCCCGCTCGTTCCATGCCGAAGTCGCGCAGAAAGCCTTCCAGGCGCACAAGATTGGTCACTTGGTAACGCACGTAGAGTGGATCGATTGCGCGGCTCATGCGGTTATCTCCGAAGCGTGTCCGAGTATCAGATCGGCCAGGTCGTGGCGCGAGCGTGCTTCCCCCGACGTGCCGCTCCACACGAGTCGGCCAGTGTCCATCACGTAGACGCGGTCGGAGAACTCAAGGGCTTTGGTCAGGTTCTGTTCGACCAACAGGATGGCGATCCCCGCACCACGAAGCTTACGCAATGCTTGATAGCAGATATCCACGTTCTTGGGCATGAGGCCCAGAGACAACTCATCGATCAACAGGAGGCGTGGTTCTGCCATCAGTGCCCGTCCGATCGCCACCATCTGTTGCTCGCCTCCGGAAAGGGTGCGCCCGAGCGACCCGAAACGCTCTTCCAGCCGCGGAAACAGGTCCAGTACGCGGCGCAGATTCGCCGCCGTCGCGCCCGAAGGTCGGCTATAACCGCCGACAATCAGGTTCTCGCGGACGGTCATGTCGCCGAACAGCTTCCGTCCTTCAGGCGAGATGGCGATCCCCATGCGCACCCTCTCCTGGGGTGCCCTCGCCGTCAGGTCCTCGTCGGCAAATGTCGTTTTGCCTCGCTTAGCTGGCACGTGACCTGCGATGCATTGCAACGTGGTGGTCTTCCCCGCCCCATTCGGGCCAATCAACGCCACTACTTCACCGCGCTCTACCTGCATCGAGAGCTCATGCAGGACGGTCGCAGCGCCGTAGCCGCAGGAAAGTCCTTCAATGCGCAACATGAGCGGCTCCTTCCCCGAGATAGGCGTCGATCACGGCGGGATTTCGCATGACATCAGCTGCAGGACCATCTGCCATCTTCTGCCCATTGTTCAGCACGACGATCCGGGGGCAGATCCGTATGACCTCGGCCAAATTGTGTTCGATGAGAACAATGGTCGTCCCGGCGGCGTTGAGTTCCAGAATCAGATCTGCCAGCCGGATTGCCTCGGCGTGGCCGAGGCCGGCCAATGGTTCGTCGAGCAGCAGCAGGCGTGGCTTGGTGGCGAGTGCGCGAGCGACTTCCAGGCGTTTCAGCACGCCCAGCGGCTGAGCCGAGGGCAATCGATCTGCAATCTGCGCGATGCCGACCTTCTCTAGGTACTGCATCGCTTCCGAACGCAAGTGATGCCGATCCATGGTGCCGAGCGCCCGCCAGGGGGTGCGTGTGATGGGGGCGCCGGCGGCAAGGACGACATTCTCGATCAGCGTCATGCTCCTGAATGGACGCACAATCTGGTGAGACAGCGCGATACCGCGCTGTGCGCGTGCGGGCGACTTCAGCCTATTGATGCGCTCATCGCGAAAGATGATCTCTCCCTCTGAGGGCGGAACCACACCCGAAATGAGCCGCAGCAGCGTCGTTTTTCCGGCGCCGTTCGGCCCCAGCAGGCCGACCAGCTCGCCTTCATTCACCTGGAATGAGAAATCCTGCACGGCCGAGATGCCGCCGAACCGGACACCCACCCCGCGGGTTTGCAACAGGCAACCGCTGTTCATGTCAGGCCTCCCCGGAGACGTTCCCATTGCCGCAGAAGCAATGGCAGTAGACCACCCGGTACGAACCGCATCATGACGAACAATAGAAGACCGAACACCAGCAGCTTGTAATCGTTGACGAAGCGGAACCACTCAGGTGCGAGCGTCAGCAGCGTTGCCGCAACGATGCATCCCCAGATCGAACCCATGCCACCGATGACGACCATGGCAAGGATCATCACCGACACGGGAAAGCCGAAGGCTTCGGCGCCGACGGTGCCGAGGTAGTACGCGTAAAAGCAACCCGCTGCACCCGCCATGGCTGTGCCGAGAGCGAATGCCGCCAGCTTGAACCGAGGCGTGTCGATGCCGAGGCTGCTGGCAGCCACTTCGTCGCTGCTCACTGCTTCGAAGGCGTATCCCAGCCAGCTCTTCTTGACCCAACCGCACAGCAGCGCCCCAATAATTGCGCAGAGCACCACAAAGTACGGGTAGAAGCTCCCGAGGCCGGCATCCGGGATCTGCGAGATGCCGAGTTCGCCACCCAACGTATCGCTGGTACGAACTGCGCCCAAGAAGAGAAAGCCCGCAGCCATCGTCGCGACTGCAAGAAAGTCATCGCGCACTCGCAAACTGCTAAACCCGACCACGAGGCCGAACACCCCGGCGATGACGATTGACGCTGGCAGCGTGAGTACTAAGCTGCATCCGGCTTTTGCCATCAACGCGGTGGCATAGGCCCCCGTCCCAAAGAAGGCTGCATGGCCCAGACTGACCTGGCCGCACAGGCCGGAAATCAGATTCAGGCTCAGGGCCAGGATGATATTGATCGCGATGAGCGTCAGGAGGGACGTTTCATAAGCGCCCATGCGGCAGCTCCCTTCAGTTGCAGTTTGGAGAACAGGCCCTCGCCCTTGCTGACGGTGCCGAACAAGCCTTCAGGCTTGAGAAGCAGCACCACCAGCATCGCGGCAAAGGCGATACTGTCGCGGTCGAGGTAGTTGGACAGGTAGGTGGCACCGAAGGCCTCGATCAAGCCGAGGAGCATGGCCGCGACCAGCGTGCCGCCCATGTTGCCAAGCCCGCCCAGCACGATGATGGCCAACGCTTTGTAGCTTGGGATCGCTCCCATGGACGGTTCGACCAGGTTGTTCAGAACGCCAACTAGGACTCCCGCCGCGGCGGCGAATGCCGAGCCAATCGCGAAATTGAGATATCGGACTTGCCGCAAGCTCACGCCGCACGAGGCCGCCATCCGCGGTTCGCTGACCGTTGCGCGCCATGCCATTCCAATACGTGTGCGTGTTGCGAACACGGCAAGCGCGGTCAGCAGTACGCACGCCATCAACACCACGGCCGCCTCGGAATACTTGATGCGCATGTCCAGCACCTCGAAAGCGCCAGCCATCGGCGGCACCTTGTAGGACAAGCCATGATCCCCGAATACGAGGCGTAATAGCTCTTCAATCGCGAGAAAGATTCCAACCGAAGCGATTAGGGGAACATAGGGCGGGCGATCCAGAATCGGTTCGTAGCAGAGGCGATACATGAGCACGCCGCAGATAGATACTATCGCCATCGAAGCCAGAAGGCCGAAGGCGAAAACACCGGTCGCGTTAGTGACGACGAGGCCGATGTAGCCACCGAGGGCGAACAACCCGGCGTGAGCGATGTGCAGGATCCGCAGCAGGCCGAAGACCATAGCCAAGCCGATGGCGATCAAAGCGTAGATCGCGCCATTGATCACCCCCTGCGAGGCCAGATTCAGGATGAGATTCATTTGCCGGAAATCGAAGGAGAGGTTCTCATTGCTCTGGCGGGGCCAGGAGCACAGGATCGTCGATCACGCCGAAACGCTGCCACTTGCCACCGCGCACGATGCTCAGCGGGAACGACTTCTTCACCTCGTGGAGCTTGTTGAAACTCACGCGGCCAATGGCAGTCGTCACCTCAACGGTTTCTAGCGCGTCGCGGATTTTCCCGGGATCGTCGGACTTGGCTTTGCGCATGGCGGCTGCCAGCACCGTGATCGCCGCGTGCGTCGACGCGCTGGCTGCTTCAGCCTTGGTTCCCGTTGCCTTCTCGTAGGCACTCAGGAAGCCGGCGATCTCAGGCAACTGCGAGCCCCAATCGATCACGTTGGTGATAACGGTCCCTTCGGCGGCCTGCCCAGCAATGTCGATGTACTGCTGCGAACTCAGCGACTCGGCACCCACAACGTCCGCGGAGACACCTGCGCTGCGCAGTTGTGCCACCAGCGGGCCGACCGTGAAATAGAAGCCGGTTGCGTAGATCACGTCAGGGTTGTCGGCCTTCAGGCTAGCAATCAGCGGGCCGAATTGTCGGTCACCGGGGCTGTACTCGTATTCCTTGAGTAGCTCGATACCGTACTTGGCCGATGCTTCCTTGAAGCCAGACGCCAAGGTCTTTCCGAAGTCGGTCTTGATGGTCAGTAGCACGGCCCGCTTCTTGTGCAGTGTGCCACCAATCAGCTTGGCCGCGGCGCGCCCCTGAACTTCCCCCATACTTGTCGCGCGGAACATGTAGTTGCCAGTACGGGTGATCTCGGGCGCAAAGGCGATCGCGGCGATATAGGGAATCCTCGCCTTCTGGAAGACCGGCGCCGCTGCGCGACTTGGCCCGGAGAACCCGGTCGACACAACCGCGCGCACGCCGTCACCGACCATCTTGTTGGCGACGGGAACCGCTTGCTCGGGCTTGCCCTGGTCGTCGAATACGACCAGCTCGAGCTTCTTGCCGTTCACGCCGCCGGATCCATTGATTTGCTCCACGGCGAGCTTCGCCGCGGCCAGGCCGGAGTTGCCGTCGGCTGCCGCCGGGCCGGTGAGTCCAGCATGAAATCCGATCTTGGTCGTCCCCTGAGCGAACGCTGCGGGAGCGATGGCTGATGCGCACAGCGCGATGGCAATGCCAAGAAAATGCCTGCAATTCGTCGTCATCATTTCTTCTCCATTGAGGTGACGCTAGGCTTGACCTCGACGAAGGTCTCAACCTCGAAGGTAGCGCCGAAGGGGCCAGACGCGATGCCTTCTGTCGTGCGCGCGTGTTTGCCGGCGTCACCAAATACAGCAACGAAGAGCGACGAGCAGGCATCGGTGATTTTGGTTTGGTCGGTGAATTCAGGCGTCGACCAAATCTTTCCCTTCACATACGCGATACGCTGGACGCGGTTCAAATCCCCCAGTGCCAGCTTCATGCGGGCGATCTGGCGGACACATGCCAGTTTGGCGGCGACCATTGCGTCATTGACACTTACCTGGTCCGGTACGCGCCCCTTGACGAACTGACCATCGGGCCGCTGCGGCGCGGCACTCGAGAGAATGAGCAGGTTGTCCACTTGCACCGCGTCGACATAGTTCCCGAAGGCTGGTTTCAGAACCGGAAGCTCGCCGTTGGCGAAGCCCAGCACCGTCAATTCGGACTTCAGGCGTGATTCAACGGAACCGGTCTCCTGTGCGTAAAGGGCGCCGGCTGTGGTCGCGAGGACCAGTCCGCTAAGGAGCGAGCAGACTGATCGAAGTGAGTGGGGCATGGTGGTTTTCCTTATGTGATTCAGAAGCGAGGCGGGGTGTATGCCGCCTGGAGAAACTCCGGGTAGGATCCGTGCGTGTCGTAGGACTTCCGATCGTTGAGACCCTGGATGGCGAATCCGGCGAGCTTCTTGAACGCGTCCGCGCGTTCCTGAAGTTCCTGCGCACTCAGCACGTCATGGATGTCCTTGAAGCCCTGCGGCGCGCGCTCCTCGACGAGCTCCATGACAACTTCCGGCCCGAGCGTCCGATTCTCGAGTGCGATGTCTCGCATCGGAGGAAGGCGCTCAGCTTCGTATCGACGTAGACCCTCCTGAGGGTCGAGACGGCAGGTCGCGAGATGCCACGCCAGCACGCGCGCATCCACCACGGCCTGCGAGCCTGCCTGCGAGCCCACCGGGTGCATGGGATGGGCAGCGTCGCCCACCAGAGTTACTCGGCCAAAGGTCCAACGCGGCACGGGGTCGCGGTCCACCTTGGGAAATTCGAACACCTCGGCACCGGCGGCAATCAGGGCGGGCACATCCAACCAGTCGAAACGCCAGGACTCGAAAGCATCGGCGAAGCGGGCCTTGTCAACCTTCTGATTCCACTCTTCACGGGGCGGGCCATTTCCGCTTTCACCTAGCTCAGTGATCCAGTTCATCATCATGCGACCGTCTGGCAGCGCGAGCATCGGATAGCACACAAGCTTCTGGTTGCGGTGGCCGGCGATGATCATCGTGCGGCCACTGAGGAAGGACGCTGCAGGCACAGCGCTGCGCCACATCAACTGACCGCCAAAGCGCAACGGCTGGTCCGGATAGAAATGCTTGCGCACCACCGAATGGATGCCATCGGCCCCCACCAGGATGTCTCCGCGCACAGGCGGGAGCGGCGCGCCGGTCGTGCTGTCGATGAAATGCGCTGTGACGCCTTGGTCGTCCTGATCGAATCCCACCAGCCGATGCCCGGTGTGGATGCGGTCAGTGCCCAGCCGGGCCTTGGCGGCAGTCAGCAAGATGATCTGCAGCGTGCCGCGGTTGATCGCGTACTGAGGCCACCGGTAGCCGGCTTTTTGCCCGCGCGGCTCGCTCCAGATGCGCTGGCCCCTCTTGCTGTAGAAGGCGAGCTCTTCGATACGCACGGCCTGCCGCTCCAGTTCGTCCGCAAGACCCAGCTCGGTCAGTTCGCGCACGGCATTAGGCTGAAGGTGGATGCCCAAACCCAGCGCCGCGATCTGCGGCGCTGCTTCGAAAACGTGCGCTCGGATGCCGGCTGCCTGTAGGCTCAGCGCTGCCGCCATGCCACCGATTCCGCCGCCAACAATGATTGCTTCCATTCTTTTCAATCTCCGGGGTGCAGGTTGCTCACCCATGGTTGTGAATGATAGGAAGGCGAGTGCCAAAGACAATTGAAAAGTTGAAGCCTTGATATGAAGAAATTGACAAGTCGTGTCAGGTAATACCCTGGATTTCCCTCTGGAAAACAGTGGCCGTTAACTGCTAGATTTCAACCAAGTTCACATATCGGGAGTATTTCTATGGCCAGGCTGGACTGGTACATCCGCGCTGGACTCAAGCTACGCCACCTGCAGTTGCTGGTCGCATTGGGTGATTTCGGCAACCAAGGCAAGGTGGCCGCCTTCATGAATGTGACGCAATCTGCGCTGTCCCGAACGATGGCGGAGCTGCAAGCGGGCATGGGGCAGCAACTGTTCGAGCGTACCGGCCGGGGGCTGCGCCCCACGCCCTATGGCGAGTGCTTGATTCGCCACGCCCGCCGCATCCTGCAGGACTTATCGGATGCCGGCGAGGAGTTGCACGCGCTGGCGACGGGCACCTCCCGCAAGCTGCGTGTGGGCGCACTGCCGGCTTCCGCGTCCTGGCTGCTGCCGCGAGCGCTGCGCCTGTTCAAGAACGGCTCACCCACGGCGTCGATCGCGGTGCGCGAAGGCACGATGGATGCGTTGCTGCACGAGCTGCGGCTGGGCAACCTAGACTTGATCGTCGGCACCTTGCCTTCGCGCCATATGGGGCTGGATCTGGAGGAGCAGCCCCTGTTCGACGACGCCACGGCGCTGGTGGCCCGCACTCACCACCCGCTGGTGCGCAGCGCGTCGAAGCCCCTCTGGCGCGAGCTGGTGCGCTATCCCTGGGTGCTGCCGCCGCACGATTCGTTGCTGCGCCAGCCGCTACTGCAGGCCTTTGCGGCCCATGGTGTCGAGCCGCCAATAGATTTCATCGAAACGCTCTCGCTCAACGTCACGGTGAACTACCTGCAGGGCAGCGACGCCGTCGCCACGTTGCCGGCCACGCTCGCGCGCAAGTATTCCGTCCTGGGCGCGTTGGCCATGCTGGCGGTGGAGATGCCGCGACTCGTGCGGCCCGTCGGCCTGCTTTGGCTGCGCGGACACAAGCCCGGTAACCCGCAATTCGTCGAATGCCTAGAGCAGGCGGCGCAGGAACTCGTGGCGGGGGGGTGAGTCCGTGCCTGAGCGGCCCGATATCACAAACTGGTTATCTCAGCCGCCGATGTTCTCAATGGATGCCTTGAGGCGTGGTCGCAATACTTGCCACCATGGCAAAGATTGGAACAAACCTCAAGAGCCGCGTCGCCGTCATCGGCGCGACCGGGCGCGCGGGCGGCCGCATCATCGAAGAACTGCTTGCGAGAGGCCACAGCGTTACGGCGATTGCTCGCGGCGCGGCCTCGTTGGAGGCACGCCCCGGGCTCACACCGTGCGCCATCGATGCGCGCGATTCGGATGCGCTGGCGCGCGCGATCGAAGGACATGATGCTGTTATCAGCGCAGCGCGCTTCAGCGATCTGTCGGCCGTAGCGGTCATCGCCGCGGTGCAGCGAGCCGCCGTTGCGCGCGTGCTCGTCGTCGGTGGCGCCGCCAGCCTGCGCACCGCAGATGGCATGCGGCTGTTCGACTCGCCCACTTTTCCCGAGGCCTATCGGGCTGAAGCCGGTGCCGGCATCGCATTCCTCGAAGCGTTGCAGGCCGAGCGCTCGCTGGACTGGACCTTCCTGTCGCCCGCGGCGCTCTTCGACGGCCAGCAGCGGACCGCAAAGTTCCGGCTCGGCCTGGACAACCTGCTGATCGATGCGCAGGGCGTCAGCCAGGTCAGCTTTCCCGACTACGCGATCGCCATGGTCGATGAACTGGAGGCGCCGGCTCACCGGCGTCAGCGCTTCCACGTGGCGTACTAGAAGCCGGTGCCCTTGTTGGAGAGCGAACCATGTCTTACCCGATGCAATGCACTACCTCGCCCGCGCCCTTGCGGCACCGCGCCTGGCGCACACTGTCGCTGATGGCCGCCTGCCTGCTCGGCCTGCCGGTCGCGCAAGCCGGCGTGACCATCGCGCAGATCGTGCCCTTAAGTGGCCCGCTGGCGGGTCCTGGCATGACCTTCTCGGCCGGAGCAGCGGCCTGCATCGAGGATACCAACCGCAAAGGCGGCGTAGCTGGCAAGCCGGTGAAGTACGTGAAGGTGGACGACGGCTATGACCCGGCGCGATCGGTGGCCGCACTCGAGTCCCTGCTGGAGCGTCCCGACCGTCCTTCCGCGCTGCTGGTATTCGGCACCGCCAGTTCCCTGGCCGTGAGCAAACGGGCTGCCGAACTGAAAGCCGAATTACCGATCCTGCCCACAGGCAGCGGCGCGCGCAGCTTGCAGGAAAGCGAAGACCCCAACCTGTTCCATGTGCGGGCCGCCACGGCGGTCGAAGTCGACCGGCTCATCGCCGCGCACGCGATCACCGGCATCAAGTCCTTCGCGGTGATCTACCAAGATGACGCGTTGGGCCAGGACGGGTTGGCCGCTGCACGTGCCACGATGGCCCGCCTGGGCCTGCCGGCACCGCCAGCTGTCGGTTTCGCGCGCGGCACCAAGGACTTCGACACTGTTGCACGGCAGGTGGCCGGCGCGGCGGCGCAGGCTGTGCTGATCGTCGGGCCGGGGCCGGACATCGCGCGCTTTATCCAGAGCGCTCGCACAGCCCAGCTCACCGCCCGCCTGCTCGCGATCTCCAACCTCGAGCCCAGTCAGTTGGTGAAGACGGTAGGGACCGATGCGGCGCGCGGCATTTCCATCGCCCAGGTGTTTCCGGATCTGGTGCATCCCAGGCTGCCGCTCGCGCGGGAGTTCACCCGCATCGTAGGCGCCAGCCCTGATACCGCCTTGCTGAACCCCTACGCCCTTGAAGGCTGCATCCAGGCGCTGACAGTGATCGAAGCAGCCCGTCGCACGCGCGACGGCAGTGGCCCCGCGTTGCGGCAGGCGCTGGAGAACTCCAGTCGCCTCGATCTGGGTGGTTACTTCCTGACGTTCAGCCGCGGTCGCCATGCGGGATCGAGCTTCGTCAACATCGGTGTGATGGATCGCCAAGGGCAGCTGCGATTCTGAGCAGTGCACACAGCAACAGGCTTGGACATGTTCGATTTCCTGATGAAGCGGCGGCTCTGTGCGATCGCTCCGCCACTTTCGACGCCACCCGACATGGCTTATCGCCTGCGCAG
Source organism: Variovorax terrae (assembly GCF_022809125.1). Taxonomy (NCBI): domain Bacteria; kingdom Pseudomonadati; phylum Pseudomonadota; class Betaproteobacteria; order Burkholderiales; family Comamonadaceae; genus Variovorax; species Variovorax terrae. The sequence goes on from NZ_JALGBI010000004.1 coordinate 47,046, forward strand.
TTGGCCGCCGCTGAACGGCAGCGCGAGAACGGCCGGCGTGCTGCGCACGCTCACGCGCATGACCCTGGGGCCCATGTCCGCGCAACGGTTCGTGACTGGGTCGGGATTGACGCAGGCGGATGGCGAGCGGCTCCTGAAGAGGCTGGTGGACGCCGACTATGTCGAGGAGATCGACATCAAGGCCTTTCGGAGAACATGACATGAACGAGTTGCTGTCTCACCCCGCAATGCAGGCCGCGGTCGTGCCTTTTGTCGTGGCACTTGTCGTCGCTTCCTTTTGGCGCGGCCGCTTCGCGGCACTGGCCGTGACAGGCGGCTTTGCAGCCTGCGTGGCGTTCACCGTCGGCTGGGACCTGGAGCCGCTCTCATCCGCACGCAAGCTGGAGCTCGTTGTCGTCGCGGCCGGCGCCGTGTCGCTGGTGTTGGGCTTTCTGCCAGCACGACGCGGCCGTCTGCTCGGTGTCGTCCTGCCTGCTCTAGCCGCGACGGCTGCGTGCTGGGTCGGCTGGAATCTGATGAAGCAGATGGAAGTACCGAACATGCTGCTCGCGATTGCCGGCGCTGCGGTGTTCGTAGCTGCGCTCGTGTATCTCTCGAACGGCTTACCCGACGCGCGGATCGCGCAAGCCAGTGCCGCCGTGCTGGCATGGGCCGCGGGAGCCTTGGCACTGCTGGGCGCATCCGCGGTGCTTTCCCTCTTCAGCCTCTCGGCCGGGTCGGCCAGCGCCGCTGTGTTCGGCCTGCAACTGTTGCTGCGCCGACGCGACTTGCGGCCCTGGGACGCGTTGCCGGCGTCGGTCACCGCGGCGCTGGTCGCCTTGCTGTCCTGTCTGTCCGGTGGCGTGCCCTGGTACGCGCTGCTGCCTTTGCTGGCGGTGCCGCTGACGGGCCGGCTCGTCCTGAAATTCATCCCCCAACTTACCAACGGAGACCTTCCATGACGTTCGCACGTTCCCTCTTCACCATCGCCTTTCTTGGCGCCAATACCGCCTGGGCCGCCTCGCAGACCTACGTGCTCGACCCGCAGCACTCGTTCCCCCACTTCTCGATCAGTCATCTCGACATGTCCACGATCCACGGCCGCTTCGACAAGATGAGCGGCAAGGTGGTGTACGACGCCGCGGCCAGGACGGGCGCCATCGACGTGAAGATCGCCACCGCCTCGGTTACCACCGGCGATGGCGCGCGCTCCGACGGCAGTCGCAGCCGTGACGACCATCTGCGCTCGGCCGACTTCTTCAACGCTGCGGAATTCCCCGAGATGCACTACAAGTCCAGCAAGTTGAACTTCAACGGTGACAGGCTCGAAAGTGTGGACGGCACGCTGACGCTGCTGGGTGTTTCCAAGCCGGTGCGCATGCAGGTCACGCACTTCAAGTGCGGCCCGAATCCGTTCAGCAAGAAAGCCATGTGCGGTGCCGATGCGGAGGCCACGGTCAAACGCACGGACTTCGGCATGAGGTTCGGTGTGCCCGCCATCGCCGACGAAGTCAAGCTGCAAATCAACCTCGAGGCGTACCCCGAATGACCTCACTCGTGTTCGAACACACACCTGCCTATCCCGGCGACTCCATCCTCAGCCTGAACGAGGATTTCCATCGTGACCAGCGCATCGGCAAGGTCAACCTGAGCATAGGCATCTATTTCGATGACGCGGGCGGCTTCCGGTCCTTCGCGCCGTGCAGGAGGCCGAACGACGTCTAGGCGCAGAGCAGGGCGAAGGCCCGCGCCCCTATCTGCCGATGGCGGGCATTCCCGCGTACCGCGCGGCAGTGCAGGAGATCGTCTTCGGGGGCGATAGCGGCGCCCTGCGCGAGGGCCGGGTCGCCACCATCCAGACGCTGGGCGGCAGCGGCGCGCTCAAGGTGGGCAGCGATATCCTCAAGCGCCTGTTCCCCGATTCTGAGGTCTGGATCAGCGATCCGTCCTGGGAGAACCATCGCGTGGTCTTCGAGGGCTCGGGATTCAAGGTGAACACCTATCCCTACTACGACGGCGCGACGGGCGGCCTGTGCTTCGAGGACATGCTGCGAGCGCTGCGCGACATGCCGCCGCGCAGCATCGTTTGCTGCACGTCTTCTGCCACAACCCGACCGGCGTCGACCTGACTGCTTCGCAGCGGCCGGCTCTGCGTGGCCGGACTCAACCAACAGAACGTCGATGTCGTCGGAAGTTCAATCGCGGCCGTGCTGAAGTAGCCTCTCGCGTGAATCCGTTCCTTCGTCACGCAGCACGGCAAGCACCGTAGCGACGTCCACCGCCGACTCGTGGGCATGGAAGAGCGCTCCGATGGGAGGTAGTTCAATTCGCTCGCGCAGCCGCAGTTCCACCACCTCGCCGCGCTCGAGCAAGGCACCGGCCACCGATCGCGGCATCGCCGCCAGCGTGCGGCCATCGCTCGTGAGGCTGGGCAGTAGGTCTGGCGACATGCACTGGACGTCCGCGCGGCGCGGCGTGAAACCTGCCGTCTCGCAGGCCCGCGCAAAAGCGGCAGCGGTGCTGATCTGGCCCTGCGGCATGGACCATTCTGCGGTCGCCAGGTCCGCGAGGTCCACCGACTTTCGGCGCGCCATGGGGTGGCGAGGGGTCGCCACCACGACCAGATCGTCTGCCAGCAACTCCTCGAACACGAGGCCCGGCGACGTTGACCGATCCGGTCGGCGCACCAGCGCCAGCTGAGCCTGCCCTCCCATCAGCTTGACCATGACGCTTTCCGGCAGGTCCTCGTCAACCAGGACCTTCAGGCCGCGAAGCCGGCTGCGCAGCTGCGCCAGCCGAGGACGCACGAGGCCCACCACCGCGGACGGAATCGCCGCGATCTGCAGCGGCCGTTGCTGTTGCGACGCCAGTGCGGCCAGCGCGTCAGCGCCATAGCGCATGCTGCCCAGCACCTGTCGCGATTGCTGGGCCAGCAGGTGGCCCGCGTCTGTTGCACGCAGTCCGCGGGAATGACGCTCGAACAGCTGCACTTCGAGCGTGCTTTCCAGCTCGCGCAGCATCTGGCTGGCGGCCGGTTGCGTGACGCCGACCTCCCGCGCTGCCTCGCCGAGGGTCGCGCAGCGCTCCAGTGCCGCAAGCAAGCGCAGGTGCCGCAGGCGCAGCCGCGCCACCATACGTTCCATTAGCACAGGGGCCGAGGGCAGCGTGCCAGCCATCACGTCTCCTTATGGGTCGCTGATCAAGTGATTCGCCGCCACGCATGTGCCCGCCTAGACTCTCGTCGCAACATGAACAGCTTACTTCACATGACCGAGACCGCGATTCCTGAAGCCATTCTGGCACGGGAGTCAGAGATGCGCGCCCTGCGCCAGGACCTCCATGCCCACCCCGAACTGGGTTTCAAGGAGTCGCGCACCAGCAATCTTGTCGCCGAGCGCCTGCGGTTCTGGGGTTATGAGGTGCACCGCGGCCTGGGAGGCACGGGCGTCGTCGGAACGCTGACTTGTGGCAGCTCAGAGCGCCGCCTGGGTCTACGCGCTGATATGGACGCACTGCCGATCCAGGAAGCCGGCGATCGGCCCTACCGTAGCTTGCACGTCGGTTGCATGCACGCTTGCGGACACGATGGACACACGACGATGCTGCTGGCGGCTGCCTGTCACCTGGCCGCCACCCGCGATTTCGACGGTACCCTGCACCTGATCTTCCAGCCGGCCGAGGAAGGTCTGGGAGGAGGGCGCCGCATGATCGAAGACGGCCTGTTCGACCTGTTTCCGTGTGATGCGGTGTTCGCCATGCACAACGTGCCGGGCTTGCCGGCGGGGCGGTTCGGCTTTCGCGCCGGGCCATTCACGGCCTCGGCTGATACCGTGGTCATCACGGTGCATGGGCGCGGGGGCCATGCGGCGATGCCGGCCGAGACCGTGGACCCGGTCGTGGTCGGCAGCGCCATCGTAATGGCCCTGCAAACGGTGGTCTCGCGCAACGTGGCCTCCACCGATTCGGCGGTAGTGACGGTCGGCGCGTTCCAGGCGGGACAGGCCGCCAACGTGATTCCGGCCACGGCTTCGCTGCAATTGACCGTGCGCACGCACGACGCCGCGTTGCGCGAGCGCGTGCTGCGCCGCGTGCACGAGATTGCGCACGCGCAGGCCGAATCGTTCGGCGCACGGGCCGAGGTCGTGCACACGCCCGTATATCCGGTGCTGATCAACCACGAGCGCGAGACCGAGTTCGCACGGCGCGTTGCGCTGGACTGGTTGGGCCCTGAAGGGTTGATCGCCGACCTGCCGTTGCAAACCGGGGCCGAAGACTTTGCGTACATGCTGGCGGCCCGGCCGGGCTGCTACTTCGTGATCGGCAACGGCGCTGGCGAAGGCGGCGCGGGCGCGCAGCCGCTGCACAGCCCGGCCTACGACTTCAACGATGCGTGCTTGCCGATCGGCGCCGCTTTCTGGGCGCGCCTGGCGCGCCGCTACCTGGGCACCGAGCCGGCATGATGCGCGCGGCCGCCCTCCAACTCTGAGGAGCCACCCCATGAAACGAAGAACCTTCCTGGGCAGCAGCGCCGCGCTGCTGCCGCTTGCCGCGGCGGCGCAAGGCGCCGACACGCTGAGCATCGTCGTGCCGTTTCCGGCCGGCGGTGTGTCGGACGTTTTTGCGCGCATCCTCGCCCCGAGGCTGGGGCGGCAACTCGGCAAGACAACCATCGTGGAGAACGTTACCGGCGCCAGCGGCAGCCTAGCAGCCAACAAGGTGCTCAAGCGGGCAGATCAGGGCGACACCCTGTTCCTGGCATCGCCCACCGAGCTGATCCTGGCGCCCGCGACCCTGGCGGCCATTAAGTACAAGCCGTCCGACTTCCGGGTGGTCGCGCTGATCAGCCGCACGCCACTGGCTCTGTATGTGCGGGGCGACCTACCCGCGCGCAGCATCGACGAGTTCGTTGCTTTCGCCAAGACCCGGTCACTCACCTATGGCAGCGTCGGAATAGGCTCGATCTATCACCTCGCGACCGAGGGCTTGCGGGAGGCGGCTGGCCTGCAGTTGACACACGTGCCGTATCGCGGCGGCATGCCGATGTTGCAGGATCTGCAGGGTGGATTGGTGGATTTGGCTTTGTTTCCTGCCGACGGCAATCTCGCGAAGATGGTGGCCGGCGGCAGGATGCGGGCTATCGGCGTCACCGGTGCGGCCCGCGTGCCGGCCTTTCCCGATGTGCCAACCTTCGCGGAATCACGCTCGCTCGCGACTTTCAGCACCGTGGATGCCTGGGGAAGCGTAGCATTGCCGGCCGCCACGCCCGATCGCCTCGTGCGCGCCGTACACACTGCGGCCACGACGGTTCTGTCTGACATCGACGTCCGCAAGCAACTGGAAGCCGCCGCTGGCGGGCCGCTCGCGCCCCTGCTGAACCTCGAGCAGCTCGCAGCGTTCTACGCGGCCGAGGTCGCAAAGTTCACCACCGCCGTGAGACGCGCGAAGCTGGACTCGGCCTGAAGCCGCAGATGCGGGACCGTGTGTCACGTACTTGCGCATGGTCCGCTCGATCTGGTTCCAGGCCTGCTGGTAGAGCTTCCGGGCTGGGGCACGATGTTGGCCAGATTGAGGCTCTCGGCCATGCCTTCCGGGGTGCTCATGTCCATGTGACCAAGGTCATAGGGGAGGGTCCCTCCCGGGGCCTGTTTGCAGTTCGTTAGCTTAAGCAATCAATGACGTTGGCTGCGGCGACCGGCCACCAAGCAAAGCGGGCGCTCCTCGCAGTCACCGAGAGGAGTCCCTCCGATACCCGCAGCATCGCTTCCAACGGATACGGCCTGCGCCCGCGGCCGGCCACCGGGTAGTGCGGCTCGATGACCTACAGCAGTGCCTTTCACGGCACCACCCGCTCCATCTCCTCAAGGAAGACCTCGCGCCTTGTCTTCCTCCTCTAGCCCGCGTACTCCGCGTCAGCAAAACTGATTTGGCTCATTGCTGCGACTCCTTTGCAGGTTCAACGTCTCGCGGCATGTTCGTGGACTTGTTCAGAGGTTCCCTAGAGGGTGGATCGCTCCATCCTCGTTCCTTGCTTTGTCTCTCGGCCCCCTCTGCCGAAATCGTGGTGGCACGCAAGTGCCATTGCGCGCTGAGTTGATCTTTAGCAAGTTGCATTCAGAAGAAAAAGAAAAAGTGGCAGTTTAGCCACAAAGAAAAAGGTTGGAACCCAGAGAAATCTTCGAAAGCGAGCCTTTCACCTTCGTGATCAAAGGGACAATTTTGCTGTGCTGGACGAGACGAGAGGTGCATGTGATGCGCCTGTCAATTGGGTTCCGCGCACCACCCAAAGGAGACATTTCATAATGAACCGGTTCCTCCGAGATTCGCTGCTCAGCCTCGCCCTTGCTGGCACTCTTGCACCCCCCGTTCTGGCCGCCGATGTTCGCGTCAGCGTCACGGCAATCGTTGATCATCCAGCGCTCGACGCTGCTCGCAAGGGCGTGACGGACGAACTAGCGGACGCTGGCTTCGTGAATGGCAAGAACCTGAAGCTGGAATACCAAAGTGCTCAGGGCAACACGGCGACCGCTGCACAGATCGCCCGCAAGTTCGCCGGCGACAAGCCGAACGTCATTGTGGCCGTGTCCACCCCCTCGGCGCAGACGGCGCTTGCCGCCACTCGCGATATTCCGATCGTGTTCAGTGCAGTCACCGATCCCGTGGCCGCCAAGCTGGTGAAGTCCTGGGACGCTACGGGCGGCAATGTGACCGGCGTGTCCGACCTTCCGTCCCTGGAGAAGCATCTGGCGGTAGTGCGGCAGGCAATGCCTGCGTCCAAGCGAATCGGCGTGATCTACAGCCCGGGTGAAGCAAACTCCGTGGCTGCGATCGCTGAACTCAAGAAGCTGGCGGCGCCTGCTGGCATCACGGTCGTTGAAGCGGCAGCACCCCGCACGGTAGACGTAGCCAGCGCCGCCCAGAGTTTGATCGGAAAAGTGGACGTGTTCTATGAACCGACCGACAACAACGTGACCTCTGCCTTTGAGGCGCTGGCAAAGGTCGCAGACCAAGGCAAAGTGCCGCTGATCTCGGCAGACCCTTCGGTCGCGACGCGCGGCGCTGCGATCGGCGTCGGCACCAACTACTATGACCTCGGCCGCCAGACTGGCAAGTTGGTGGTGCGCATCCTGAAGGGAGAGGCTCCAGGAAAGATCGCGTCCCAGGTGAGCACGAAGCTGGAGATGCATGTGAGCAAAAGCGCGGCACAGCGGCAAGGCCTGATGCTGTCAGAAGACTTCCTCAAGTCAGCAACCAAGGTCGTTGACTAATGGCGAGGCGGGGATCTCATGACTCTTATCGCCTTCCTGGGCTCGCTTGAGATTGGGCTCGTATTTGCTCTCGTCGCCCTCGGCGTCTTTATCTCGTTCAGGATCGTCAACTTCCCTGATCTCACCGTGGACGGTAGCTTCCCGCTGGGGGGCGCCGTCGCTGCGGCGATGCTGGTTGGTGGCTGGCATCCGCTCATCGCCACCATCGCCGCTTTCGCAGCGGGGGCGCTCGCAGGTCTGACGACGGGCTGGCTGCATGTGAAGTTGAAGATCATGCAGTTGCTCGCGGGTATTCTGGTGATGATTGCGCTGTACTCGATCAACCTGCGTGTGATGGGCAAGCCCAACGAGCCACTATTGGACACGCCCACCATCTTCAGCGCGTTCTCTAGTGCATCGGTGTCTGCCTCTTGGGTAACTCCGCTGGTCCTTCTTGCCATCACACTTATGGTCAAGTTCGCGTTGGACTGGTACTTCGCGTCCGAGGTGGGCCTGGCCATGCGAGCCACCGGTGGAAACGCACGCATGGCTAGATCGGTGGGGGTATCCACCGACCGTCTTTCCTTGGTGGCACTGGCTCTCTCCAACGGCATCGTTGCACTGGCTGGTGCCCTTTTTGCGCAGTCCCAAGGCGGAGCGGATGTCTCCATGGGTATCGGCACCATCGTGATTGGCTTGGCGGCGGTCATCATCGGAGAGACAATTCTTCCGGGGCGCAGCATTGCCATCGCCACCCTCGGGTGCATCGTTGGTGCGGTGCTCTACCGTATGCTCATCGCCGTGGGCCTCAACAGTGATTTCATCGGGCTGAAGGCGCAGGATCTCAACCTCGTTACGGCCATTCTGGTGACGATCGCGCTGGTTATGCCTGTGTCGAAGCGGTACCTGGCGCGTCGTCGTAGTGCCGCGGGTGCTGCCAAGAAGGAGGTGTCGTCATGCTGAAGGCGACCGACCTTCGGGTAACATTCAATGCAGGGACCCCGATCGAGAATCGCGCGTTGCGTGGACTCGACCTCACTATTCCGAGCGGCCAGTTCGTCACCGTCATCGGCTCCAACGGGGCCGGAAAATCCACCATGCTCAATGCGCTCAGTGGTGATCTACTGGTAGACAGCGGCAGCATCGTCATTGACGACGTGGATGTCACGCGCAAGCATGCATGGCAACGCAGTGACCTGGTGTCACGTGTCTTTCAGGACCCGATGGCCGGAACTTGCGAGGCACTGACGATCGAGGAAAACCTGGCGTTGGCATGGCGACGCGGCGAGCGCCGCGGATTGCGATCTGCCTTGCATCGGGAGGTTCAGGAGATTTTTCGCGACAAGCTCAGCATCTTGGGTCTGGGGTTGGAGAATCGGCTGAAAGATCGCATGGGGCTGCTGTCCGGAGGACAGCGTCAGGCGGTCAGCCTGCTCATGGCGTCCCTACGGCCATCGCGTATTCTTTTGCTCGATGAACATACGGCTGCACTTGACCCAAAGACTGCTGCGTTCGTTCTTGAGCTTACGCGCAAGATCGTGGAAGAGGGGAAGCTGACCACGATGATGGTCACTCACAGTATGAAGCAGGCTCTGACCCATGGGTCGCGTACCGTGATGCTGCACGAGGGGCGAGTCGTACTGGACGTGAGCGGAGAGGAGCGCGCCGGCATGGACGTTCCAGATCTGCTTCGAATGTTCGAGCACACACGCGGCGAGGCGATCGCTGACGACGCGCTGTTGCTGGGCTGAGACGGGTGGGCTTTTGGCCAGTGGTGATACGGGAGAACCACTATCGGCGAGCATATCCCAAGCACGCCTTCGTTTTTCCCACCAAGCGCGGCACCTTAGATCGATAAAATTGACGTTAGCAAAGCCATGAGCTCTGCATCTTCTCTTCCGACATCTATTTCGATTCGCCTTATTCGTCGCGAGGACTACGAGCAATGGATTCCATTGTGGGAGGGGTACAACGCGTTCTATGGCAGAAGTGGGGATACGGCGCTCGATCCCGAGATTACCGCTGTGACGTGGTGGCGTTTTTTCAACCCGATAGAGCCAGTATTCGCGGTGGTGGCCGAAACAGAGGAGGTTGTTGTCGGATTCGCGCACTTCTTGTTCCATCGCAGCACAACAAGACTCGAACCCGTGTGCTATCTGAATGATATCTTCACTCTGTCGGCGTTCCGCGGAAGGGGGATAGGAAAGTCTCTCATCCATGGCGTGTACGAGTATGCGCGCAATGCAGGCGCACGCAGAGTCTATTGGCAGACGCAGGCAGCGAATGAAGCTGGGCGAGCGCTGTATGACAAGGTGGCCATGAATTCCGGCTTCATTGTGTACTCGCACCAATGCTGATTGTTCGGGACCTTTCCATAGAAAAACGACTACGCCTGAGAAGGATTTGGCGACCCGTGACACATCGCTCAGAAGAGACTGAGTGTGGCCTCACGCGCAGTTCAATATCGGCCTCGATCGCTTTGATGGGCGCAGGTGCGGATCAGGCCTTTCACTTCGGCACGCTGCCGGATTCAGGCGCCCCCGAGCGGCGACTGCGTGTCGTTGAACGCATTCTGGTCTCCTCGCCAAGCTGCCGGTGGCGCCGCACCGGTCTGGGGACTCCGGCCGATCTCGCGTAGCACCTCATCGTGGCCGGTACCGATCCGTCCGGACGAATGCCGATTTGACCAACAATAAAGACTAGGCCGGCCGCCTTCACCGCAGGCGAATATTGAAACGCCTCGAAACTTGGTTGCCGCCGAAGACAGGGTCGTTTTCAGATAAGCGTAAACGCTCAATATTCGCGTTTGTCATTCGAACTCACTTTTTCCAGAGTAGCGGACGAGGCCTGAACCCCAGTTGCCCCTTGGCCTTCCTGTTGGAAGCACCGGTCAAGGACAAGTGGTAGTAGACGGCCTCCTCGCCAGCCAATTTCAACGCTTCCTGGCCGCTTGCGCGTGTCGGAGCGGGAGCCTCCACCCAGTTGGCAAAGGCGGGCATCCATTCGGCGACCGGCAAGGGATCGTCGTCAACAACGTTGTATATGCCAGCCGGGGCAGTCAGAGCAGCGACCGTAGCGGCCACCGCATCATCGATGTGGACGAAAGACCAGACAGCATTGCCAGCACCCAGAATCACGGCTTTGCCATCCCTGGCATCCTGGGCAATGACGCCATCGGGCCGATACCAGGTGCCCGGCCCATAGAAGAAGCCGTAGCGCAGGGACACCCCCTCCAGCAAAGTCGATGTGCACACCTTGTCTTCGTATTCACCGATGGCACGGGTGCTTTCACCAATCTCTCCCGGGGCTGCGTAGCGTAGCTTTGCAGTCTCATCCGCCAGTTGCCCAACTGGTGCATCGAGATAAAAACCTCGGGACTGCATGATGTAGCGCTTCACACCCAGCGACTGTGCTGCGGCCAGCAGGTTGCCGCCGCCCTCGCGGTGCAGGCGTGTATCGTTCGGCATGGATTTGATGATGTCCGCCGGCGTCGCTGGCAGCCAGGTCAACTGGTCGATCACGACGTCCGGGGATGCCACATCGATGGCGGCATGCACGGCCTTGGGGTCAAAGGCATCGGCGACCGACGCCGACGCCCCCAGTTCGCGAAGACGATCCACGCCCGCTCCGGCGCGAGTCATGCCAGTGACTTGATGGCCAAGCGCGCACAGCACGCGCACCAGCGGTAGCCCAATGACGCCGGTGGCGCCTGCAATAAAGATCTTCATGATCCATTCTTTCTTTGAAGGGGAGCAGCTTGCGCTCAGCTTTTGTCGGCTTGGAGGCCATCCGGCTCGCGGCGAAAGCTGATGGCCAGGCGGTTGTAGGCGTTCATCAAGCTGATGGCCATGGTCAGGTCGGCCAGTTCCTTTTCACTGAACACGGCCGCGGCTGCCTCGAAGGCAGCATCCGGTACATGCGTCTGCGCCACCAGGGTCACCGTTTCAGCCCATGCCAGCGCGGCTTGCTCCCGTGCGCTGAAGATACTGCCCGCCTCGCTCCAGGCTTGCACCAGGGCCAGCTTCTGCACGGACACGCCTTTCTTCGTCAAGTCACGAGTATGCATGTCCAGGCAGTAGGCACAGCCATTGATCTGGCTGACGCGCAGATAGACCAGTTCGACCAGCACGTCTTCAAGGCCCGATTGCAGGATATAGCCATACACGCCTCCGAAGGCCTTGACGCCGCCGGGAGCGGCCTTTGTGTAATCCAATCTCATCTTCAACTCCTCATTCGTTGGTGGTCAGTGGGGTGTCGTTGCTGTCCACGACAAACACGGCGAGCAGCTTGGCAGGCTGGGTCTTGCTCGCATTGCGGCTGACGGGATGCCGTGAGCCGGGCTCTTCGTAGAAGCTCTCCCCGGCCTTGTAGATCCGCTCGGGGCCATCGTTGACCTTGCTGGCAATGCGGCCCGAGACGACATAGGCGTAGATGAACGAAGACTTCGCATGCGTGTGTGGCAGCGAGGCCCCGCCTGGTGGATAGAGCACCTCCACAGCAATCAGCGACTTGCCAGGAATATTCGTGATTGGTTGAGAAAAATTCGGCTTCACCGAGTCACCTGCGCCATGCGCCGATGCGACCCCGATAAAACTCAATCCCACCGCGAAGGTCAACGGGAAAAGAACGTGTTGAAGTTTCATATCCATCTCCTGATAGCCGCAATGATGCTTCTGGGATGGTTTATCCAAAAGACCTGAAAATATGAAATGTGGCTGTACTATGGATCGATGAGCAGTCCATTGCACATCCCCCTGGATCGATCGGCCAAGACTTCCTTTGCCGAACAGATATGCGCCGGAATTACCAGTGCGATCGAGAGCGGTGTGCTCGAATCTGGGGCAAGGCTGCCGTCCTGGGTCGATCTCGCAGCGCAGCTGGGCGTAGCGCGTGGAACAGTCAAGGCGGCATACGAACGGCTGGCGGATGCCCAACTGGTAGAGGTCGCTTCACGTTCCAGCGGCACGAGGGTCACAGGGACTCGGAGCGAACGCGCCGCAGTCGAGCGGCATGCCGCCCGGACGGACCTTCAATCCGCCATGTACCAGCATTTCCTGCCCGGGCCTGCCGTGTTTCAGATGGGAGTTCCTGCTTCCGACTGCTTCCCCTCCACGCTGCTCGCGCGCATTCGAGCACGTACCGCGCGGGACGAGGCAGAGGCCATCGCCTGCTATCACGATCCCCGCGGAGAGTTCGAATTCCGACGCGAGATTGCAGCCCATCTGGCACTGTCTCGAGGCATCGAATGCCTGTCTTCACAGGTTTTCATCACGGCGGGATTCTCGGGTGGTCTGGGTGCCACCCTCCAGGTCATCCAGGCTGCGGGCAAGACTGCATGGGTTGAAAATCCCGGATTTCTTCTGAGCCGCCGCGCCCTGGAAATCGCCGGTCTCTCCACCATCCATGTTCCGGTGGATGCCGACGGAATGAATATTGCTTTCGGAGAAAGACATGCGCCGGATGCGGCTGTCGCGCTGGTCACACCGGGGCAACAAGCGCCATTGGGGCCCACCTTGTCGCTGGAGCGCAGACTTCAACTGCTTGCTTGGGCGGAACGTTCCCAAGCCTGGATCATCGAGGACGACTACCTAGGGGAACTGCAACTCAGGCGACGTGCTGCACCAGCACTGGCGGCCCAAGACCGGTCTGGCCGAGTCATCCATATAGGCTCCTTCGCCAAGACCATCAGTCCCGCGCTGCGCCTGGGGTTTGTCGTTGCACCGCCTGCACTGGTGCCCGCATTCGACGAGGCCATGGCTTGCCTAGCACCTGCACCTGGCCCAGCCGTCCAGACCGCGACGCTGGAGTTCATGCGGGACGGCCACTATCTCCGGCACCTGCGGCGCATGAAGCGTGTCTATGCCGCACGCAGCAATGCGCTGCTCGCCAACCTGGATGCCCAGGGCCTCCATGGATATCCCGCCGGTCTGGCCGTGGTGGTCCAGTTCCCGGGCGGCTGCGACGACAAGGCCATTGCGCGCGAAGCCTACGCCTATGGCCTTGCTCCAGCGCCGCTGTCGATCTGGTACGGTGCAACTGGTACGCAGCGGTCCGGCCTGCTTCTCGGAGTCGCATCCGCTGTGGAAACCCAGCAGGAAGTAGCGTGCCAACGGCTGGCACAGATCATTTGTAGGTATGTGTGAATTGCGCGCGAGTTCTGGAAATCCAGAACTCAAACGCCTCGCAGCGGCGCTTGAGCCAAATTCAATTCATGAACCAGATCAACCGGCGCACGTGGCCGCGTCGGAACGAAACGGCGGCCTGAGTAATGTAGTCTCAGGCCGCCAAACGACGGGCACCATGGCGCCAGCACAGGAAGCAGCGCTCCAGCCTCCATCTCCTCTTCGATGAACCATTCGGCGAGGAAACCACTAATGCCCGACTGCCCGCTTGATGGCATGACTTGCTGAGGGGGAATCGCTTCCGCCGGCACCCCAGCGCCACACGGCCAATGCAGCCAGGAGCAAAAAGAACCAGAGTAGGCGCCACCACAGCGGCCAGGACACAGCTTCGCGTGTATTCCCCGCTTTCAGATACGGGCGTTCGCGGGGAGCGGAATACCCAGCAGGGCGCGGCCATGAAGTTCCGCGGAAGGCGTTACCTGCATGAGAAAGTGCGACGCCATGGCGTGCAGATCGCGGAAATAGCGCTCCAGCGGGCCGATCGGTACGAGACTACCGCCGAGGTTGCGAACGAGGGCATCCGCCGCATCCAGGGCCATGTCGCAAATGACGGCGCCGTCCGTCCTGTAGCGGGTTCGCTGTGCAACCGTAAACGGTGTGCCGGCAGCGGCCTGGTCCCACATTTCATCCACATCGTGCATCAGCAGGTTGAATGCACCCTCGATCTTTGCACCCGCTTTTCCCAACTCAGCCAAGGAGAAGCGATCTTCAGTCTGCGGCGCGTTGAGGCCCACGGGGGTCCGCTTGCGGATTGTTTCGATGTAGATGTCGAGGATTCCGGTGGCGACCGCGGTGGCTGCTGCCGCTACAGACATCACAAACAGGCTGGTGTGAGGAATCTTGTACATCGAGCCCTTATTGCGTTCCAAGCCGGGAACCTGATTGCTTTGCACATCAGTCCACTTGATCGTCCGGTAGAGCGGGACTCGCTCCTCGGTCAAGTACACGTCCTTGCTGCCGGTTCCCTTCATGCCGAACACATTCCAACTCTCGTGGTCGATGCGGAAGCTAGCCTGTGGAACGAGCATCAGGCGTAGTTCCTTACCCCCGTCCCCGGTCGGTACTTCCACCAGCACCGCAGCCCAATCGGCGTTGTCGATGCCCGACGCATAAGTCCACTTGCCGCTGAGAACGTAGTAACCATCCACCAGCTTCGCGTCGACGCCTCGGCCGACATTGCCGGTGAGCGCAATCACAACAGCGTCTTTCCCGCCGGCAAAGACCTCATCTTGAGCCTGCACCGAGAACATGCCCGCCATCCACGGATGCAAACCCGCGAGCGAAAGAATCCATGCCGTGGCGCTGTCGCCGCGCGCAACCTCGCGCGATACGCGCCACAGCGTTGACGGGCGCATGCCGTAGCCTCCGTTTTCCACGGACTGGCAGATTCGAAAGAAGCCTGCCTCGCGGAGGCTGGCCGCCACATCTTCCGAGATGCGCTTGCTGCTGTCGTGGCCAGGGCCAACTTCCCGGAGTCGGGGAATCATCGCCTGGGCACGCTGCACCAGGTCTTCGGTCGTGGGAAATAAGGAATGCGACTTTTGCTGCATGGATTAACTCCTTGGGTTTTTGGTGATTGAGGTTTAGGCGTGATGAAGGTTCACGCCCATGTATTTGCCGCTGGCATAGATCAGTGCGGGCGCCGGCGGATCAGAGGACACCATGTCGGTAACTTCGCCAATAACCACCTGGTGGTCGCCGTGCGCGTGCCACGCTTGGGTACTGCAGAAAAAACTGGCGTTGGCATCGACCAGCGCAGGTGCCGCGCTAGTGGTGAACTCCCAGATACCCTCGGAGCCCTGTGAGGGCTGGCCGGCGTAGTAGCGCGAGATCGAGTCTTGGTGCGATGCGAGCACGTTGACTGAGAACGCTCTCGACGCCTGAAGATGGGGCAGCAGCCGGCTCTCGTTGCGAACGCAGAAGAGCAGGAGCAATGGATCCAGACTGACGGAGGTGAGGGAATTGGCTGTCATGGCTACGACCTGCCCCGGCTGCGCAGCGTGGGAAACAGCAATGACCGACACGCCTGTCACAAAGCGACCCATGAGGGAGCGGAATCTGTGAGGATCGGCGATCTTGAGCATGGGGAACTCCTACAGCTGTCGGGCGTGTCGAAACTTTAGGAGGCTGGGGCCGAAAGGCCGTGTATCAGTGGATACACAAAGAGGAAGAATCTGCACTCACCAGCCGCGGAACGTCCCTTGAAGCTCTCGAGGCCGCACGAAGGGACGACGCTCGCCTGTCGCGGACGCGCGACATGTGCGGGAGCTGCTGCCACCGACACCGTCAGCAGTGGTGTGTGAAAAACCACAAGCGCGCAGGCCCCACGAGTGCAACAGACCGGCGCGTTTCGGTCCGCATGTATCACCAGATACGGAGCGCCAGAGGGTGTCTCCCTCAGAATTTTCTCTGCAGGCCTGGGTTGGGCGCTGCCGCGTATAGCCGTTTTCTAATCTTTAGCGGAGCATGTATGAGAATCTCAAAGCTGATTTCCGGGGCGTTTTTGTTGGCGGGGGCCGCCGCCAGCCAGGCCCAAAGTCTTCCTGTATTCAAGATTGGTGTCGTGACTGCCGCCACTGGAGCGGCCGCGACAATTGCAGCGCCCGCCAATCAGGCGATCGAGCTGTACCGCGAGCAGCTCGCTGCGCTGAAGAACCTTCCGTTCAAGGTGGAGTTCATCCAGTACGACGACGCTTCGGACCCGACCAAGTCCGTCAACCTCGTTCGCAAGCTGATCCAGGAGGATGGCGCCGCAATGGTCGTCTGCTGCACCACCACGCCGTCATCACTGGCGGTCGCCAAGGTGGCGGAGGACGCGCAGACAGCCACTATCGCCATGGCCGCATCTGCCGCCGTTGTCGAGCCGGCGTCGGAAAAGCGGTACATGTTCAAGACGCCCATCACGGAGCGTCTCATGATCAACCATACGCTCGACTACATGGTCAAGCAGGGGGTGAAGACGCTGTCCTTCCTGGGCCTCGAAGACGCGTACGGTGAAGGCGGCTGGATCGAACTCAAGGCGTTGGCGGAAAAGAAGGGTATCAAGATCGTGTCGTCCGAACGATTCGCGCGGCAAGACACCAACTTCACGCCCCAAGCACTGAAGACGGTTCAGGCGAAAGCCGATGCAGTCTATATCCACGCTATCCCGCCGTCCGCATCCCTGGTGCACGAGGCGCTCAAGCGCGTTGGCTACCGTGGCCCCATCTACCACGGCGCAGGAGCCCCGACAGCCGCCTTCATCACTATCGGCAAATCGGCCGTGGAAGGTGCGATCGTGGGCGCGACGCCGATCACGGTCTACAAGGATCTCCGTGCAGACAATCCCCTGAGCAAGTCGATCGGTGAGTTCGTCAAAGCATTCGACGGCAAGTATGGGGCAGGCAAGGCCGAGATCTTCGCGACGCAAGGTTACGACGCCGTTGGCTTGGCGGTTGACACCGTCAAGCGCTACGTGACTTCGGGCAAGAAGGGCGATCTGGCGCAAATGCGCAAGGACCTGCGTGACGAGTTGGAGAAAACCCATGAGTACGCCGGCAGCGTCGGCATCTTCAACTACACGCCGACCGATCACGTCGGCCTCGACAAGCGAACCCTGTTCCTAGTGCAAGTCAAGGATGGCCAGTTCCGCATGATCAAAGACTGAATGGAGGCTGGGAATGGATAGTTCAACCGCCGTCTTTTTGGGGGTGGACGGCGTCACGAACGGAGCGGTCTACGCTCTGGTGGCGCTGTCTCTCGTGCTGGTGTACACAACCACGCGCGTGGTTAACGTCGCGCAGGGTGACTACCTCACGTTTGGAGCCTTGTCGTTTGCCAGCCTTGCAGCTGGGTCGCTCACGCCCCTTGTCTATCTGGTGCTCGGAGCGGGTGTCGTGGCGATGGCCATCGACATGCGGCGAGCGATTACCTACAAGCGCAATCCTCTGGCGCCGTTGGCCAAGTATCTGGTCGCCGGCATTGTGCTTGTTGGTCTGACACTGTTGGCCAGCCGTTCCCAGTCCATGTTCTTGCAAATGGTAGCAGCTCTGCTTCTGGTGTCATCCATGGGGCCGGTCATTTACCAGTTGACCGTTGAGCCGAACCCGGGTAATCCACCGATTGTGTTGTTGACCTGCAGCGTCGGGGTCACTCTGATTCTCCATCCCCTGGGGCTTCTTCTGTGGGGGTCTGATTCGAGGACGGTCAACCCCATCAGCGATCTACGGCTCAGCTTGGGTGGGGTCGATTTGGCCATGCAATCCGTTCTCATCGTAGGAGCCGCGCTCGTCATGACCGTCGCGCTGTTCGCCTTTTTTCGCTATTCGCTGCACGGGAAGGCGTTGCGAGCAGCGTCTATCAATCGAGACGGCGCGCTGTACTGCGGCGTACCCGTTGGTACTGTCGGCCGCCTCAGCTATTTCATCGCGGCCGGCATGTCCGCCCTGAGCGGCATGCTGCTCGCGCCGCTGGTTACTGCCAACTACGAGATGGGCTTCGCCGTTGGTCTCAAGGGATTCGTCGGGGCAGTGCTGGGAGGGCTGGTGACGTACCCGCTTTCCCTTGCCGGTGTTTTCGTGGTGGGCGTATTCGAATCCTTCTCCGCTTTCTTCAGCAGTGCATTCCGTGACGCATGGGTCTTTGCGCTGGTCATTCCGATTCTTCTCTGGCGAAACGCCAGCCACGGAGACGACCTCGATGAACACTGACAACGCCGCCACTCGCCTTGCGGCACCAAGTCGAATGAATCGGGAGCGAGTCATCCTTGTTGCAATCAGCGCACTGGCGGTCCTGCTCCTCTCGACCGCGTCCACCTACTACGTTGGCCTGGTTGCCGTGGTGGGGGTCAATGCCATCGTTGTGATCGGCCTCGCATTCCTGATGGCCACGGGTCAGATGTCCCTTGGCCATGCTGCCTTCGTCGGGCTTGGTGCCTATAGCTCGGCACTGCTGACCATTCGCTTGGGTATTCCAGTCGTGCTGGCCATCCCCATGGCGACCCTCTTGTGCGCATCGGTGGGATACGTACTCGCCAAACTGACGCTCCAACTGAAGGGCCACTACCTGCCGCTGGCGACGCTCGCCTATGGCATGGCCATTTCGGTCTGCTTCGTTGGCGCAATCGACCTCACTGGAGGCGCCTCTGGATTGACTGGCGTAAAACCCTTGTCCATCTTCGGCTTTGCGTTCGATACCCGAACTACGGCCGTGCTGATCTGGATCGTCGTGGCGTTGCTGGTGATCGGCTATACGCGCGTCTATCGCGGCCGCGTTGGGCGCGCGGCCCGGGCACTCAAGAGCAACCGTGTCATGGTCAGCGCCTTCGGGGTCGACGTGCCGGCCACGAGAACCCGGATATTTGTGTTGTCCGCCGCGCTGGCTGGCCTGGCCGGAACTCTCTACGCTTGCTACATGCAATTCCTGAGCCCATCGACGTTCTCGCTCAACGCCTCCATCAATGTTCTGATCATGGCGGTACTCGGTGGGGTCGCGGGGCCATTGGGGGCCATTTTGGGCGCTGCCTTCTTCACGGTCATCGAACTGAGCGCGCAGTATGTGATCGCGAATGTCTTGGAACTTCCCGGTCAAGTCGAGACCATGCTGTTCGGCGCCATACTTATCATCATGCTGCTGAAGTGGCCCAATGGCTTGTTGTCGTGGGCGCGCATCGGTGAACGCCCCCCCCTGGAGGCTGACCCCGGTCATGCGGCCAGCGCGAGCCATCAGAAGCGGCCGGCGGCTTCTTTGGAGGCCGACAACGTCACCAAGAAATTTGGCGGTCTCACTGCCCTCTCCGAGGTGAGCGCTGCCATCCCGAGCGGTGCCATCACGGGCTTGATCGGCCCCAACGGCGCGGGGAAGTCGACACTTTTCAATGTGCTGACCCATGTCTTCCCGGCCACCAGCGGATCCGTCACCCTCAATGGCAAGCCATTGCCGCTGACCAGCCAGGAGGTAGTTCGCCAAGGTATCGCGCGTACCTTCCAGCACGTGCAGCTAGTGCAGGAACTGGACGTGCTGCAAAACGTGCTGATCGGTGGGTATATCAACGGCAAGTCGGGACTGTTCTCTGCGGCTTTCGGACTCGACAAAGCGGAGGAAGCAACGTTGACGCGTGAAGCGCTGATCGCACTGAAACGGGTTGGCCTGCTTGATGTTGCACACACCAAGGTGTCGGAGCTTCCGTTGGGGAGTCAGCGTCTAGTTGAGGTGGCTCGCGCGCTTATGGCTCGGCCTTCATTGCTACTGCTCGACGAGCCGGCGGCAGGCCTACGTGCTCCGGAGAAAGAACGCTTGAGCCGACTGCTGCAGTCGCTGCGCGACGAAGATGGCATGACAGTGCTCATCGTTGAGCACGATATGGAGTTGGTCATGGGCTGCGCGGACTATCTCTTTGTCCTGAACTTCGGCACGTTGCTGGCGCAGGGCAGTCCCACGGAAGTTCAGTGCAATCCCGACGTGATCAACGCCTATCTGGGGACTGAGGTATGACGATGCTGAAAGTGGATGCTCTGTCTGTTTCATATGGACAGGTATGTGCGGTCAATGGAATTTCTTTCAGCGTGAAAGAAGGCGATCTGGTCTCGCTCATCGGTGCGAACGGTGCAGGCAAGACGACGCTGCTCAAAGCGGTGATGGGCGCGTTGGTGGCTGACTCTGGGGACGTGTCCTTGGCGGGTGTTGCGCTGGGCCGTGCACCCGTGGAGGAGCGGGTGCGTCGCGGCATGTACCTGGTGCCGGAAAAGCGCTCTCTTTTCAACTCGATGACTGTTCAGGACAACCTGGAGCTGGGGACTTATGCCAATCGCAAGGGGCTCCACTTCGCCGAAGAACTCAAGCGCATCTACAAGCTCTTCCCCATTCTGGACGAGCGTAAGGCGCAGCTGGCCGGAACATTGTCGGGCGGCCAGCAGCAGATGGTGGCGATTGGTCGTGCACTGATCGCACGGCCCAAGGTTCTGCTGCTCGACGAGCCGTCAATCGGCCTCGCGCCCCTGGTGGTGCAGCAGATCATGGATGTCATCGTGGAGCACAAGCGCCAGGAGGGCTTGACGGTCGTGTTGGTCGAGCAGAACGCGCGGCTGGCACTTCGCGCAGCCGATCGTGCTTACCTGATCGAGATCGGCAAGGTCATCAAGGAGGGCACCGGCAACGAGCTTGCCAACGACCAGCAGCTGTCGGAGATCTACCTTGGGTCGGGCAGCCGGAAAAAGGAGGCCGCAAATGCATAGACAGCCGTATAGCGAGTTGCGAGCAGCTTATAGAGCAGGCTCGCTGTCACCCGTGGGTGTGGCCGTGTCTGCATTGGCGCATGCCGAGCAGGTACAGGAGCGTTTGAACGCCTTCGCGTTGATCGACCATGAGCGCGCGCTGTCTTTAGCATCGGCTTCGGAGCGGCGATGGATGAGCGGAAGTCCTCTGAGCCCCCTGGATGGCATGCCGATTACAGTGAAGGAGTTTGCGGCGGTAAAAGGCTGGGCCACGCGTCGCGGCTCGCTGGTCACGTCAGCTGATCCGGTGGCCCTGAGCGCTGTGTTTGTGGAACGGTTGTTGAGCTCGGGCGCAGTACTTCTGGGCAAGACGCGCGCCCCCGAGTTCAACTGGAAAGGTGTCACGGACAGCCCCGGTTATGGCATCACGCGCAATCCGTTGAATCCGAATTTGACCCCCGGAGGCAGCAGTGGCGGATGCTCGGCCGCGGTGGGCGCTGGTGTGGTTCGCGTATCGCTTGGCAGTGACGCGGGCGGCTCGGTTCGCATCCCGGCCGCGTTCACCGGGACGGTGGCATTAAAGCCGACCTTTGGTCGCATTCCCTTGACGCCGCCGCCAAGCGCCTTCTTCAGCGTGGTCCATACGGGGCCGATTGGGGCCAGCGTTGCGGATCTCGCGGACGTGATGCAGGTCGTGAGCGGCCCTCACGCCGGGGACTGGTCTTCGATCGGCCTGCGTGAGGTCGCGTTCAATGCAATTCCTCGCGCGGCCGGACTGCGCATTGGGCTGCTCTCGGAGGCCCGGTGGGAAGGCAGTGACCCGGTAGTCTTGCAAGGCATGGAGGAAGTAGCGGCCCTGATTGCGGCGGCGGGCTTTTCGCTCAAGACCGTGGACTTCAACGTTCAGCGGGCGTCGCAGGTGGGGGCATTTTTCTATTCGCTAGGCTGTTGCGCCGCTGTGCAGGCTGTTCCCGACGCGCTGCGCAGCCAGCTTGATCAGGCGCTGCTGCGGTTCGTTGATCCGCTGAAGGACGCATGTGTCGACGATGTCCTGAAGATGCAACAAGCTCGGGATGTGCTGGCAGGCGAGCTGCATGGGCTCTTCAACCACATCGACGTGCTAATGCTACCGACCCTGCCTATCCTGCCGTTTGAGGCAGGTCGAAATTCGCCCCGTGAATGGCACAGCGATGACTGGATGACCTGGAATCCGTTCACACCGGCATTCAACCTGACCCAGGCGCCTGCGGTGTCGTACCCGATCTGGCCGCAAGGGGCTGCACTGCCTATGGGCGTGCAACTCGTGGGGGCCAGAGGGAACGACGAGATCGTTCTGGCGATGACTGCCTGGCTGGAGCAGCTGCGGCCGATCACGTTGGGCTCGCGGAGTTGATTCCCGTTCGCGCTGTGCAAGCAGTCCCCAAAAGTCCTACCTAGTCCCGATATGAGGGCACTCAAATGAACCGTGTGCTTGGACGTGCGGCCTCTGGCATCTTTGTTGGAACAATGGTCATGAGCAGCGCCTTAGCTGGTTCTATCGCATACCTCGGGCCTGCGGGTTCGTGGACACATCAGGCATGCCTCGATCTTTTCGGTGAAAAGGATCTTGTGCCGCTTTCGCGTGAGGAGCTGTTCAGCGAGTACCAGAAGGGCAAGGTAGAGCGGGCCTGCATCCCCGTGACAACCTCAGTGGTCGGCGTTACCCCGTACATGGATGCGGTTCTTGACCTTCCGGACGCGATGATCGTGGCGGAGTATCCCAAGATGCTTGGCTACAGCCTGCTGGCCCGGCCCGGTACCAAGCGCGAAGATGTCACGGAGGTGCTGGCTCACCCGGTGGCATTCGAGGAGGTCAAGCCATGGCTTAATCGCGAGATGCCAAGAGTGCGCCGCACGGATGCTGCAAGCGGTGGCGCGGCAGCCCAGGCTGTGGCGAATAGCCCAGCGCTCGACAAAGCGTCATTCGGTCCCAAGGTGGGTGCGTCGGTATACCAGCTGATCTCGCTGGTCGATGGCATCGAGGAAGGCCCGCACAACGTGACGCGGTGGTGGGTACTGGGGCGCAACATGCCTGCGCCGACGGGCAATGACAAGACGTCGCTGCTGGTCAATGCGTCGGACGACAACTTCGGTGCCGTCCTTGGTTCGTTCAACCAGGCTGGTGTGCAGGTGCTGACAGTCTATGAACGTCCCAGCAAGAAAACCCTCGATACACATCGCTACCTGATCGAGGTCGCTGGCCATGCCAAGCAGGGGAAGCTGTTGCAGTTCCTGCAGGCTCACGGCGACATTCGAATCCTGGGCTCCTACCCTCGGAAGTGAGGCTCGCGTGCGAGCGGCAAGGGCTGCACGACCAGGGATGCCGCTCAGGCGGCGTGCCGATGCTCCCGCGCGCGCCGGCCTTGGTGGCACATCCAGAAATGGCGTCCCTCGTTCAGCAGCACGCCTTCAGATTTCAACCTCGTGATCGTTCGAGTGACGGTGACGCGGCTTGTGCCCGTCAGTGCGGCCACTTGTCCGTGGGTAAGGGGGGTACGGATCCGGATGCCATCGCTGTCTTCGACACCGTAAAGCTCTGCGAGCCGGCTCAACAGTTCCACAATGCGTAGATCCGGGCGAGGCGTCGCCAGGAACTGGATGCGCATACCCAGCACCCATTGCTTGACCGCCACGACCTCCATGAGGGCAGTGGCGAACTCTATGTTTTGCGGGAATGCCTTCTTCACGTCGGGGTAGTCGAACTCGATGAGCACGCACGGCTCCAGGGTCGTCGCGGTGGACATGCGTCGCTGCCCGGCCATGGCTGATCCTTCCCCGATCAAGGCACCAGAGCCCATCAATTCCAGGATGAACTCAGCGCCGTCATACTGGAAGATTTCGACCTGTACGCGTCCACTGACGACGAAGTAGAAAGTTGATCCCGCATCGCCTTGGCGATATAGCGTTGTTCCCTCTGGGGTCTCCCGTCGACACCCCAGATGTTCTGCTGCCACGAACACACCGGCGGCTTGGGCGTCCATGTACCAAGTTTCTGTTACGAGCTCATTGCGGGTTTCCATGCGTGGCACCTTTGAAGTGCAAATGCCTTGATGCATTCCCGGTTGCAGCGCCAAGCTGCCCTGAAATTGTGCAAATGCATTTGTAATTAACAAATATCACACATATGTATCGCAAAATCCGTTCCAAGTGAACCCTAGGTTTCCCTGACGTGCACACGTCGCCGGAAGCGGGCGTCAAGTTAGCTTCCCGACCGGCGGGCACGAACTGCTGCGGCGAGTTCCTTTAGGACTGGAACAGTCTGTGGAAAGCTGAGGCAGGCGTCCGTGACCGAGACACCGTAGGCCAGTTCTTGATCGGTGCTGCTCGATGGTTGTGGGAGCCAGCCCCATTGGGGTGGCTAGGTCGCGTAACGATCGGCTCGCAGGAGGCAGGCCTTTGGGGCCAGGGGGGCGGCCCGCGGCGACTGTCTGCAGGGATTGCCGATTGCCGGCAGCGCTGATCAGGGGCGGTGTCCCAACTGCCTCGATGCTTCTTGCGCCGAGTCTTTGACGGCTTGGGCCATGGGAGACTCCCACGATGCGGAAACAAGATCCTCGCGTCCAAGCAGTGTCAGAACCAACACTGGCCGGCGCTCGTGGTCGAATATTGGGGCGGAGAAGGCATTCACGCCCGGGATAGGCTTGCCAACAGCGCGCGTGCAGCCGTGCTGGCGCAACTCGTCACGTGCTTCTTGGATCTGCCCGTCGTAGGCCCGCACGTCGAAGGTGCGGGGGGCATCCTCGAAGCCCAAGGCCATGCCGGCCATGGCATCTGCGATCTGCTCCGAGCCTACGACGCCTGCAAATGCCCGCCCCGTTGCGGTTCCAAAGGGAGACATGACGGTTCCGGCGCGCATGGCCACGTGCAGGGGGTGGACGGCATCAATCATGCGTATGACCGTAGGCCCAAGATTTCCCCAGACAGCTACTGCGACCGCCTGGGCTGTTTCGGCCGCCAGAACTTCCGCAATGGGGCGAGCAACCTGAAGGGGTTCTAGCTGATGCAGCGCTGTTAGGCCCATTTGGAGTGCTGCAGACCCCAACGCATACCGCCCGCTCCCATCACCATCCTGCCGCACAAAGCCGAGCCGGCCGAAACTCACCAGATAAGGGTGTGCCCGGGACGAGGGTAGGCCGGCTTTGGCCGCCAATTCCTTTAGCAGCATGGGTTCGGGGCTGGCCGCCAGAGCCAGCAGCAACCGGCCGCCTACCTCCACCGACTGAACGGCGCGCTGCGACTTGAGGCTTTCTTCTTCTATTGGATTCATGTTGCAATTTTGACAAAAGCGTTTGCATCTGGCAAACGCATGGATAAAATGCAAACGCATTTGTCTATCGCAAACAAGGAATCACGCATGAACACCAAGGCCTTTGCCAGCCACGCCGACACTGAAATCAAGAAGGTCAGCTTTGAGCAGCTGTCCGAACACGGCTGGGCGTACACCGCCGAAGGTGACCCCAACACGGGCATCATCATTGGCGACGACGCTGTGCTGGTGGCCGACACCCAGGCCACGCCCGCGATGGCAGCCGACGTGATCCGCCGCATCCGCGAAGTCACCGACAAGCCGATCAAGTACGTTGTGCTCACCCACTACCACGCGGTGCGCGTGCTGGGCGCCAGCGCCTACGGTGCGCAACAGATCCTGGCCAGCCAGGACACCTACGACCTGATCGTGGAGCGCGGGGAGCAGGACAAGGCCAGCGAGATCGGCCGCTTCCCGCGCCTGTTCCAGAACGTCGAAACCGTGCCCGCCGGCATGACCTGGCCGACGATGACCTTCACCGGCAAGATGACCCTGTGGCTGGGCAAGCTGGAAGTACAACTGCTGCAGCTCGGCCGCGGCCACACCAAGGGCGACACCGTGATCTGGCTGCCGGGCGAGAAGACGATGCTGTCGGGCGACCTGGTGGAGTTCGACGCCACTCCCTACGCCGGCGATGCTTACTTCAAGGACTGGCCCCAGACGCTGGAGAACATCGCCGCGCTGAAGCCGCTGGCGCTGGTGCCCGGCCGTGGCCCGGCCCTCAAGGGCGATGCGCAGGTGCAGCAGGGCCTGCAGGTTACGGGTGACTTCATCCGTGACGTTTGGACGCAGGTGAAGGCAGGCGCCGACGCCGGCCGTGATCTCAAGACCGTCTACCGCGAGACCTACGCGGCGCTCAAGCCCAAATACGGGCACTGGGTTATCTTCGACCACTGCATGCCGTTTGACGTGACCCGCTGCTACGACGAAGCGACGCAGCACCGCGATCCGCGCATCTGGACTGCGGAGCGCGATCGCCAAATGTGGGAAACGCTCGAGGGCTAATTCGTGTGGGGCACCAGAGCTTATTCATCCGGTGCCCGTAGCGGACTGCTTGAGAGGTGCTTGGTCGCTGCAGTTGCGTCATGAAGCCGATAGCGGTCATCCAGCACACGGAGATCAGTGCCCCCGGGGCCATCGGCCCCATCCTTGCCGAACATGCGCGCGAAGTGCGCGTTTTTCGTGTGGACCGTGGAGAACCGGTACCCAAGGACGTCGCTCCATATGGCGGGCTGGTGTCGTTGGGCGGCTCGATGAATGTGCATGATCCCCTGCCCTGGATCGCGGACGAACTGGCGCTGATTCGAAATGCCGACCGGCGCGGCATTCCCGTCGCGGGACATTGCCTGGGCAGCCAGCTCGTGGCGTTGGCACTGGGGGGCAGGGTATGTACGCACACCCATCCAGAGATCGGGTGGAGCCGCCTGGAGCCGGTAGCTAGCCATCTCGCGGATGCGTGGTGGGGGCCGTATGCGCTGGAGGCCATTGAAACCTTCCAATGGCACTACGACACATTCGAGCCGCCAAGCGGATCGCAGCTTCTCGCATCCAGCCCCCTTTGCCGCAATCAAGCCTTCATCGTCGCGGGACGGCACCTCTTGATCCAGTCGCATCTGGAGGCCACGCCAGAGATCATTGCCCGCATGGCTGTCGCAGGCAGACGCACGGAGATACCGGAAGCCTTTGAGCCCACGGGGTACCACCAGGATCTGGCCACGCGTGCATCACGCATGCACGGTGTTCTGTCGCAGTTGTACGCACGCTGGCTGCTCTCCGCCCCTTGAGGTTTGCCATGGGGTCTGAAGTTAAGTAGTGAACAGTCAGTCGCTGTCCCCAGGGCCAAACTTACGGCCTCAAGAATTGGCCCAAGGAGCGTCGATTTCCCCGATGTCTCCTGCGAGCACCGCGGCAAGGGGATCGGCTGGGAAAGCAGCATGCACAGTCGAAGTGAAATTCAGGAGACGATTCAAATGAGCCTTACCTACCTTTCCGGCTTTGGCAACGAATACGCCACCGAGGCCGTGCCCGGTGCGTTGCCTCAGGGCCGCAACAGCCCGCAGCGCGCGCCATTCGACCTCTACCCGGAACTCATTTCCGGCACCGCCTTCACGGCGCCGCGGCATGAGAACCGCCGCACCTGGATGTACCGGCGCCGGCCTTCGGTGGTGGCCGGCCGCTACGAGAGCTATACCCATCCCTTGTGGACCACCGGTGGCGACCGCGAGACCGCGCTGGCCCCCGAGCCGATGCGCTGGCATCCCATTCCCTTCGAGCCCAATTCGGAAACCGACTTCGTCGATGGCATGCGCACCCTGGCTGCCAACGGTGATGCCGACGCGCAGTGCGGCGTCGGATCGCTGGTCTATCTCGCGACCAAGTCGATGGACAAGCGCGCCTTCGTCAACGCGGATGGCGAACTGCTGGTGGTGCCGCAGCAGGGCCGCCTGCTCATCACCACGGAGTTGGGCGTGCTGGAGGTGGCACCCGGCGAAATCGCCGTGCTGCCGCGAGGCCTGGTCTTCAAGGTGGCCGTGCCCGATGGCCCGTCGCGCGGCTATGTCTGCGAGAACTACGGCGCCCAGTTCCGCCTGCCCGATCTGGGGCCTATCGGCTCCAACGGCCTGGCCAATGCGCGCGACTTCCTCGCGCCGGTGGCTGCCTACGAGGACCACAGTGCGCCCTACGAACTAGTGAAGAAATTCGGTGGCCGCTTCTGGCGCGCGCCGACCAAGGGCACGCCCTTCAACGTGGTCGCCTGGCACGGCAACCTGTCGCCGATGAAGTACGACACGACCCACTTCATGACCATCGGCTCGATCAGCTTCGACCACCCCGATCCGTCCATCCTCACCGTGCTCACCTCGCCCAGCGACACGCCCGGCACCGCCAACTGCGACTTCGTCATCTTCCCGCCGCGCTGGCTGGTGATGGAAGACACCTTCCGCCCGCCCTGGTACCACCGCAACCTGATGAGTGAGTTCATGGGCCTGGTGTACGGCGAATACGACGCCAAGCCCGGCGGCTTCAAGCCTGGCGGTGCCAGCCTACACAACGCCATGGTGCCGCATGGACCGGACGAGGAAGCTTTCGACAAGGCCAGCCACGCCGACCTCAAGCCCCAGAAGCTGGACAACACCCTGGCCTTCATGTTCGAGAGCCGATACCGCTTCATCCCGACCTCCTTCGCATTGAACAAAGCGCCTCTGGATCATGACTACGCGAACTGCTGGGCAGGTCTGAAGGATCAATTCAAAGTATCTTGAGGAGCTTCTAACCATGTATGCAATCGATACCACGCACGACCCCGAGCGCACGAGCTGGGTCGAGACCGCCAATGCCAGCGATACGGACTTTCCGATCCAGAACTTGCCTTTCGGACGGTTTCGCACCGCGGGCAGTGCGGACGCCTTGCAGATCGGGGTAGCCATCGGCGACCAGATCCTGGACCTGCGCACGGCAGGGCTGATCTTCACCGACGACATGAATGCGCTGATGGCTGCGCCGACTGTCGAGCGCCGCGCATTGCGCAGGAAACTGTCCGATGGTCTGAGCGCCGGAAGCAGTCAGCAAGCAGCCTGGGAGAAAGCTCTGGTGCCGCAGTCGGCATGTGAACTGGGTGTGCCGTGCCGCATTGGCGACTACACCGACTTCTATGTCGGCATCCACCACGCCACCGCTGTCGGCAAGCTCTTCCGCCCGGACAACCCGCTCCTGCCCAACTACAAGTGGGTGCCGATCGGCTACCACGGCCGCGCGTCCTCGATCGTGCCGCACGGCACGTCGATCCGCAGGCCCAAGGGGCAGACGGCCGGGGCGAAGCAACCTGGCTTTGGCCCTAGCCAGCGGCTGGATCTCGAACTGGAGCTGGGCTTTCTGGTGGGGAAGGGCAACGCACTGGGCACGTCGGTCGCGATCACCGAGGCCGAGGAGCATCTCTTTGGCGTGACCCTGTTCAACGACTGGTCGGCTCGCGATATCCAGGCCTGGGAATACCAGCCGCTCGGTCCGTTCCTTGCCAAGAACTTCGGCAGCACGATCTCACCCTGGATCGTGACGATGGAAGCCCTGGCGCCGTTCCGCGCGCCGTTCGCGCACCCGGCGTCGGACCCGCAGCCTTTGCCCTATCTCGACGCAGCCGCAAACCGGGAGCAAGGGAGTCTGGACATCCAGCTAGAGGTTCTGCTGCAGACCGCGGCTATGCGCGAAGCTGGCCTGGCGCCGGTGACGATCTCTCGCAGCAACGCTGCGCAGGCCTCCTACTGGACCCCCGCGCAACTGATCGCCCATCACACCGTCAACGGCTGCAACCTGCAGCCGGGAGACCTCTTGGGCTCGGGCACCTTGAGCGGCCCCGCGCGGGAGCAGGCGGGTTCGCTGCTGGAGGCGACGCTTGGCGGCAAGGAGCCTCTCGTGTTGCCCAATGGCGAGCGGCGAACCTTCCTGCAGGACGGCGACACGCTGTCGCTCTCCGGCTACTGCGAACGGCCCGGCGCACGCCGCATCGGCTTTGGCCCCTGCGCGGGCACCATTTTGCCAAGCGTGTGAGCCAGCGAATGAAGCTGTTCAACTACTGGAGGTCATCGACCGCCTACCGCGTGCGCATCGCCCTGGAGCTCAAAGGCGTGCCCTACGAGGTGCAGAGCGTGAGCCTCGTCAAGGAGGGCGGTGAAAACCTCAAACCCGAGTACCTCGCCATCAATCCGCAGGGGCGGGTGCCGGCGCTGGCGCTGGACGACCAGCGCATCCTGCTCCAGTCGCCGGCCATCCTCGAGTATCTGGAGGAGCGCTACCCGGCGCCGCCGCTGTTGCCCACGAACCTGGAAGAGCGGGCGCACGTGCGGGCGCTTTGCGCCATCGTGGCCTGCGACATCCACCCGCTCAACAACGTTCGCACCCTGCGCGTGCTACGTGCGCAAGGGCAGGACGAGGTGGCCGTGCAGTCCTGGATCGCCCGTTGGATCGAAGAAGGATTTCACACTATCGAGGGACTGGTGGGCGATTCTGGGTTCTGCCATGGTGACACCCCTTCGCTAGCCGACGTGTGCCTGGTTCCCCAGGTCTACAATGCCCGCCGATTCGGCGTGTCGATGGACGTCTTCCCACGAATTCGGTGCATCGAGCAGCAATGCGCCGCCTTGCCGGCCTTCGATCGAGCAAAACCCGAAGCCCAGCCCGACGCCACTGCATAGGGCACGCAGATCATCACCACAGGAGACAACATGAGCAGCCACCGTGCCACGTCCACTTGGTCCCGACGGGCCGCCATCGGTGCGATTGCCGCCTGGGCAGCCGCAGGGGCGGCGCCCCTGATGGCGCAGCAGGCATTTCCCGCTCGACCCATCCGGTTCATCGTTCCCTATGCGGCAGGTGGCACGACGGACCTCGTGGCGCGTACAGTGGGCGCCCACATGGCCCAGACCTTGGGCCAGCCTATCGTGATCGACAACCGAGGCGGCGCGGGCGGCAACATTGGCATGGATGTTGTGGCGAAGGCTGCGCCTGACGGCTATACGGTCGGCATGGGCGCCATCTCGACCAATGCGCTGAATCCGCACCTCTACAAGAAGATGCCCTTCGACCCGCGCAACGACTTCACCGCGATTGGCATGCTGGGCAATTCCACCATCGTGCTGGAGGTGGGGCCGGCCCTGCAGGCCAAGAGCGTCGCCGAGTTGCTCGCCTACGCGAAGAAGCACCCGGGCGTGCCCTATGCCACCGCAGGCGCTGGCACCTCGATGAATCTTGCTGGCGTGCTGTTCGCGCAACTGAGCCAAACCGAATGGGTGCATGTGCCGTACAAGGGGAGCGCGCCGCTGATCACGGATCTGATCGCGGGCCAGGTGCCTGCTGCATTCGATAATCTGCCGGCTTCCTTGCCGCATATTCAGGCCGGCAAGCTGCGCGCCCTGGCTGTGGCGGGCTCTCAGCGATCGCCTTCCTTGCCCGACGTTCCGACCCTTGCGGAAGCAGGCCTGCCCGGATATGCGGTGGAACCGTGGTTCGGCGTCTATGGACCAGCGGGCCTGCCTGCGCCGGTGGTGCAGCGCCTGCAGACAGCGCTGCAGGGGGCGCTCAACGATCCGGCGGTCAAGGACAAGCTGTTGGCGGCAGGGTTTTCACCGCGCTCGTCTACGTCGGCGGAACTGGAGAGTCTGTCGGCGCGCGAATACGAGCGACTTGGGAAAGTCGCCCGTGAGGCAAAGATGACCGCGGACTGAGGCGGCTCGCCATGGGACCCGGGTACCTCCCATAGGCGTTCCCTGCGTTCGCATCGTGGCCTCTGGGCCATTGTGGCTTTCGGGCCGTCCACTCGTCCGAGCATCACCGTGTTCTCAAATTCTTCGCACCGGTGTATCGGGCGATACCGGTGAATCCCCGGTGCGCCTCTAGAGTTCTATTCGAACCGTTGCTGGCGAAGGCCGTCATGCAGCTCTCGCCGATCGCGCTTTGGCGACCTGCAGTGCGCCTGCTACACGGCCGCGGCTGCCGTCGGTCGGCCGTATCTACGCCCCGAAGAATGGAGATATTTGCCATGACAAGCCCCGAAACCGGCTTTGACCCTCGCGCGTTTCGTCGCGGATTGGGCAACTTTGCCACCGGCGTCACCATCGTCACCGCCCGCAGTCCCAGCGGCGAACAGGTTGGCGTCACCGCCAACAGCTTCAATTCCGTGTCGCTGGAGCCACCGCTGATTCTCTGGAGCATCGACAAACGCTCCAACAGCCATGCGGTGTTCGAGTCCGCCAGCCACTTCGCCGTAAACATCCTGGCATCGGACCAGATCGAACTGTCGAATCACTTTGGTCGGCCGCAGGAAGACAAATTTACTAGCGTTGCATGTGAGCGTGGCATCGGCGGCGCACCACTTCTGCCCGACTGCGCCGCGCGCTTTCAGTGCGAACGTTACCAGCAGGTAGATGGCGGCGACCACTGGATCTTGATCGGCAAGGTGGTTGCCTTTGATGATTTCGGGCGTTCGCCATTGCTCTATCACCAGGGCGCTTACTCGATGGTCCTGCCGCACCCGCGCGCATCGCGCCGAGGCGATCTGGCGACAACGCCATCGGCTGCTGCACGTGGTCGGCTGACAAACAACAATCTGTACTACCTGATGTTCCAGGCGTTCAATGCCTATCAGGCGAGCTATGTGCCCAAGCAACTGTCCACTGGCCTGCGCACAAGCGAGGCGCGTATGCTGATGATGCTGGAGGATCGCCCTCAGCCGGATCTCGCCGCCCTGCAGCGCGAGGCGGCAATGCCTACTGACGAGATCGCCGAGGTTCTAACCAATCTCCGGCAGAAGGGACTGGTCAGCGAGACGGGCGCTGGCCACGAATTAACCTCAGCTGGCCGCGCGCAGACGGAGGCGCTATGGGATATTGCCCAGCGTCAGCAGGATGGAGTGTTCGCTGGCGTCAGCCCCGAGGACATTGAGACCTTCAAGAAGGTATTGAGAGTGGTGATGGAAGCGCGATGAGAGAACGTTCATAACAGAGAGTCAACACAGGATCGCATGCGCATGTAAGGGGGTTGATATGCGAGTTGAGGCGATGCAATCGCTTCGATCTAGCTTGCTGGGTGCGGCTGACCGGCAACCACTAATGTGAGCCGCTATAGTGCGGAGATGGAGCAACGCCGTCGTACTAACACCCCAAAGATTGTTCAACGGAAACGGGCGGCATCGCCGTCGTCGACCGTGCAGGAAATTTCCTCCGAGGAGTGCCCATGGATCGGTCCAGGTTCATCCGATGCTCCGCTTCGAGTGGAGAATTTCATCACGGCTAGGATCAACCATGTGGCAAAGGCGCTTAGTCGATCAGCGGCTCGCCTGTATTTGGCGCAATTCGATCTAACACTACCCGAGTCCCGAATCCTTTCGATAGTGGCGATGAGAGGGGGCTGTACGGCTCGCGAGATCATGGATGAGGTCTCCATGGACAAGGCACTTATCAGTCGCGCGATAAAGAAATTAGCAGACAAGCGACTTATCAGTACATGGACCAACGCAGACGATCGTCGAACTTCTCTTTTGCGATTGACAAGCCGAGGCACTGAAATCCATGAGGATCTCATGCCCATCGCCAGACAGCGCCAAGAAGCGCTGCTGGCGACGTTGTCGTACGATGAACGGCGTGCGCTATGGAGCGCTCTCTTCAAGCTCGAGGCAATGGTTCAAACGTTGGGTGAAAAGGATGAGCGGCTGGACTAGGCGGGCCTTTCCTTATTCCTCCACCAATCATTCGCTGTCGGCCTCATTCCTGAGTGGTGTCCGCAGCATGTAGCACCTGAGATTAGACAGGAAGAGTTCCGCATCTCGTTGACCATTGCCGCTGGAGAGGGCAGAATTGTGAGGGCTTAACCAAGCGCCCGGAGCCGACCACAGCGGTGACTCTGCTGGCAATGGCTCCTGCTCAAATACATCCAAGTAAGCGCCTGCCAGTCGGCCTGTTTCGAGCGCAGCGATCAAGGCAACTTCATCGAGGAGTGCACCACGCCCGACGTTGGCGATTCGAGCACCGTGGGGCAAGCGATCGATCCTCTCCCTGTTGATCAGACCGCGCGTTTGAAGTGTCAACGGGCAGCAGAGAATGAGCCAGTCGCAGTCGGCAAGCGCCGCGTCGATCTCGTCGAACGTCAGAGTCGAATCGACGACACTGCATGGCACAGCGCGCTTGCGGACTCCGGTCGTTCGAAGTCCAACCGCAGATAGAAGTCTCGCTATCTCCTGACCGATGGGGCCTAGGCCGACAATGACAGCATGCTGACCCGCCAAGTCCCTGGGGGCGTCGGCGCTAAGAATGGGGGCCCATTCGCGGCGCTGCTGAGAGGCAAACCAACCTCCAAAACCACGAGACTGGGCGAGTACAGCACCCACGACGCATTGTGCGATAGGGAGTGCCGCAATGCCCGATGAGGTCGACAGCCGAACTCCTCGAGCGCGCGAGGGCTGGTAATGCAGAACGTCAACCGCCGCCGAAATGACGTGCAGCCATTGCAAACGAGGGGACTCGTTAACGAGCGAAAAGAACAACTGGGTCGCAGCGCTGTCGCGGGATGGTGTTCCGCCAGCGAAAATGTCTCTTGAGTACCATGCACAGGTGACATCGGTCAAATCCGTTCGGTCGATGGAGACCTTAGACATTTCGAGAATGCGCAGTTTCTTGCCGGTCGCGCCGACAATTTTCAGCATAGCGTCCCTGTGCTGATGGGCAACCGCATCAGAAACGAGGAGAACCTCTGTCATCGATTGAACCTCTAGTGGTTTGCTTGAATCCATCTCAGCCCTCGAAGAAGCTATTCTGAACTCCGTATCGTTGATGCTCCGGCAAAGTGGTAGCTCGGAGTCTAGGAGGGATCATCGATGCTTCTTTTCCGTAGCCATCGCTCCGCGGCGCGCGCATCCGGAGCATGCCGAGCAAGAGCCTCCTCATTCACTTCGAGGCCCCAGCCAGGGCGCTCGGGGAGAATTAGCTCACCATTCTCCACTTTGAGTTGTGAGTGAAAGAGCTCTGCGGATACCGGTGGCTGATCAACGTCCATCTCCACATAGTTGAAATTGGGAGACAAGGCACACAGCTGCGCCCCAATCAACAGCCCCAACGGACTGCTGAACGCATGCGAATTGATGTTTACCTCAAAACCCTCGGCGAGCGTCGCCATCTTGACCGCTTCGGAGAAGCCGTTCCACATCGCGTCAATGATCGCGTAGTCCACAGCACGCTCAACAAAGAAAGGGATGGCATGTCGCCTCCCGTAGACGGCTTCCATGGAACCGATGGGGGTCGACGTCGAGCGACGCAAATCTGCAAGGGTGCGGGCGTCGTACACGTCCATCTCGAGCCAGGCCAGCCCAAGCGGCTCCAGCGCCTTGGCTAGACGCTTGAGTCCAGCTGGCCGATAGTTGAAATTGACGTCCAGAGCGATCCCGATGCTGGGACCCGCGCCCTGCCGAAAAGCGTGCATCTGCGCCACCATTGCGTCCAGTACCTCGGGTTCGAGATTGAGTTCAGGGTGTCCCTTTCCATAGCCAAAACCAGGCGACTCTCTCAGAAATGCGTGAGGTTTGTCTCCCTCGAACATCAGTAAATTGGTCTTCAGCGCGCTGAAACCCCGCTCCTTGACCTCCCGGCCGAGTTCGACAAGATCGTCGAGGCTACGCACTGGCGGTCGGTCAAGCGTCTTGGCGCCACGAGCTCTATACGATCCACAATGCGACCAATAGACGCGGAGACGGTCGCGAACTGCCCCCCCAAAGAGGCGATGCACGGGCACGCCAAGCGCTTTCGCCTCGATATCCAAGCAGGCATTCTCAATCGCAGCGACCGCTTGCGCGTTGAGCCCTCCATCCGCGACTCGAACTCGTGCGCGCAGCATTGTTGAAAGGCGACTGCTCTGAAGAGGATCGAGCCCGATGACGTGCTCGGACAAACGTCGAATCACTGCCGAGAGACCTTGCGAACCGAGAAATTCGCTGAACTCGGACCATCCGATCAAGCCTTCGTCGGTCGTTATCTTGACGAAAGAGAACGGCTTGAGGCCACCGTCTGCGTGCAGATCTTCAACACGAACAATCTTCATTTCAACTATTCCTGTACTTCATGAGTGAGCGCTACGTACGCGCGACGAATGGGGAAGAGATTTTGCGAACGATACTTCAATATGATTGACTGGTCAACAAAAATCAAAATGTTCGACCGAGAGGAAGTGAGTGAGATTAAATGCTGCTACGCTTTCAGTGATAGGATTTTTCCATGATAATTGTTGACGAATCAATTAAATGATTGGATACTTGACCAGAAGCAACAGGACTTCAAGGAGAAATGCAGTGCATCCAGCCAATCGTCGTCAGTTTGTTGTGGGTTTATCTGCCGCTCTGACGGGGATGCGGCCTGTCGAAGCCGAGGAGACCGCCTTTCCCGTACGTCCTGTGCGAATCGTTACCGGCGCCTCTGCCGGTGGCGGCGTCGACGTCTTGGTTCGGCTGATGAGCGATCCGCTAGCCGCTCAATGGCGGCAAGCGGTTATCGTTGATAACAGGCCCGGGGCCTCCCAACTGATCGCGGCCAGTGCTGTTGCGAAAGCAAAGCCTGACGGGTACACGCTGTTGGTTGCGACCAGCACGCCATTCATTCAGGTGAAGTTTGTACAGAAGGATGTTCCAATCGAAGTGTGGCGTGACTTCGCGCCACTCACGGTGATTGGGGTTGGTACCGTTGCTTTGGCTGCAGCGAAGAACGCACCTTTCAATTCGGTCGCCGAACTCATTGAGCACGGTCGTCGCGCCGGAGTTCGACTTCCCTATGGCACCTGGGGAAATGGAAGCGGCGGCCATCTCATTGGCGAAGGGCTACGCGCCCATGCGAAGATTGATCTGGTTCATGTTCCTTATCGGGGGGAGGCTGCCGAAATCACTGATTTGCTGGGTGGAAATCTCTCGGTTGTCTTTTTGACTCATGCGACGGCGAAAGCGCAAGCTGAGGCCGGCAAGCTTAAGCTGCTAGCGGTGACAGGAACAGATCGGTTTCCGTTCATGCCGGACGTTCCGACCTTCAAGGAGCAGGGGGTTCCTGGCCTCGAGGTCATTGGATGGATCGGTGCGTTTGCGCCCGCTGCAGTTCCTCCAGCATTGACGCAAAAGATATCGAGCGACATGCAGAAGGTGCTGAAAGATCCGGCAGTCGCCGCACTCTATGCGAAGCAGGGTTATGCAGCCACTGGCGGGACGCCTGCCCAGTTCCGAAAGCTCTTCCTTGAAGACGAGGCGCGCTGGAAGGCTTTGGCGCAGATAGCGGCTTTGAGGCCGGAGTAGCGGTTCCCCGGATTTAGATGGGCGAATTTCGAGAGAGCGGCGCCCTCGTCGCTGCCGACTCGTACCTCCGACCGAAATCGTGTATGCGTCGGTATTCCGGTCGTCGGACCTAATATCACTAGAGTGGAGCACATAGATGTCAACCCCAGCAGTAGGAACTGGCACCCGCGCGGCGAGTGGGCATATTCCATACGAGGCGTGGGCTGCCGAGGATTTTTCTTCGCTTCCTGGGAGTAGTGTCCTATCCGCTCTGCGTGGAGATGTGATCACGGCGTTGGACTCCATACCGTTACGCCTGGTTAGGGAGGTCGGCTCACTGTCCTGCGCCGATTACATGACCGGTTCCTTTTCTCCAACGTACCGAATCGGCGGGGGCGCCGTATCGCGCATTACGTTGGCTTCGGGATTTCTCGGTTACGGTCCCCTGGTGGATCCGGCTATCCTCCCATTGCTGCGGGAGGTTGTGGTGGGGTGCGATCCTACCTGCGTGCACGAGCTAGCTGTGCATCTGCGTCGCCCGCCACATAAAACTGGAGGCGTTGAGATCGCAATCTGGGATGCGCTGGGAAAGCGTGCTGGGTTGCCTTTGTACCGCTTATGGGAGGGGGGCAGTCCAGTCTTGAGTCCGTATGCGTCACAAATGACACGAGGTACGCCCTTGGAACGGGCCGAACTTGCCAGTGCCTTGGTCGCGCATGGCTGGCGTGCGTTGAAGCTTCGGACCAGTTTCCCGACGATTGAGGAAGATATTCAGGTAGTTTCAGCAGTGCGCAAAGCCGTGGGACCCAACGTCACGATTCTGGCGGATGGCAACAAGGCTGGTCCATACCAGGCGGGATTGGCTGGCGCCGCCGAGCCGCGTTATCCGTGGGATTTGACTCGGGCCAAGGAGACCGCCAAGGCGTTTGCCGATCTGGGTGTGGGTTGGCTTGAGGAGCCTTTGCCGAGGCACGACTACGCAGGTATGGCTCAATTGCGGAGAACGGCTGCGCTACCTATCGCCGGGGGAGAGAATCACTCAGGTATTGAAGAGTTTCGAACCCTTGCTGAGAGTGGAAGTTTGGATGTCCTCAACCCTGAGGTCACCCTGATCGGCCCTTCCTTGTTTCTGCAGGTGGGGGCAATTGCGCGTTTTCATGGCTTGCGCTGCGTAGGTCACGTGGGGCATGGAGGCCTTGGCTCCCTTTGCACGTGGCATCTCAATGCTGCGTGGTGCGACCACAATCGAATCGAAGTCATCCACGAGCCGCCCATAGCCGACTATCGACATGGAATGGCGATATTTCGTGATCCTCCGACTCTTCAGGCAGACGGATCCATTCGGCTTACGGATGTGCCCGGGCTCGGGGTTGAACTTGACCAAGGCCTTTTGCTGGCCGGGTGACTATCGCATTGCTTTCGATGCCGATTAGTCCGGTGCCTGCAGGTGGCCAACAGCACGACTGAGGTGGCCAGCGGTTTGTGGTGTATTTCAAGGTATGGCGGCGCAACGCGTGTCACGAAGGAGAGTCGACATGGAACCCTCGCTTGACCTGCTGGGGTCCGGCAATGCTCAGGCCGGCGCGAAGGCGAACATGCGGGTACTGGCAGCTTGCTCCTGCTACGGAAGCTATGTGATCGAAGCCGACCTGGGCGACAACTTCGATGAGGGCTTTCGCCGGGGCACGCTCTTGATGCTGGCGATTTCAGCCTTCGCTTTCCTTGTCCTGGCTGCTCTTTGCCTGTGAGGGGCGTGCGGGCATTGCCCCGGGCGTTTGCGCCTCCCAAGCAAGTGAAAGCCGGACAGATGTAAAGAAGTGAACAGTCGCCGTTCAACGCGTTCGACAGACTACTGCAATCGCGAGTGCTGAGTCGGCTGGACTTTGCGGTCCCCGGATTTCCTGCTCGCGATAGATGGAGTCCTAGCTTTCGCTTACTTGACCGCAATACACAGGAGACAAACATGCAGCGCCGATCTTTGATTGCCCTGGGGGTACTGGCCGCAACTCGCCTCGCGGGCGCACAAACGAGCGCCTTTCCCGACAGGCCCATTCGATGGATCGTAGGCTATCCGGCGGGCGGCGGCAGCGACTTCGTCGCTCGCTCATTGGCGGTACCTCTTGGCGAGAGCCTGAAGCAGCCTCTTGTGATCGACAACAGGGCTGGGGCTGCCACCATCGTTGCGGCCAGCGCGGCCAAGGCGGCTCCCGCCGACGGATACACGATCTTCTCCGCGGATCTGGGAACGCTGGTCTACAACCCGCTGCTCTACAAAAAGCTGCCCTATGACCCGATCGGTGACTTCGCCTTCATCGGCTTCACCGTGAGGTATCAGTTCTGCCTGGTGTGCAACCCCGCATTTCCGGCGAAAAACCTGAATGAGGTCATCGCCCAGGCGAAAGGTGCCGGCCGGAAGCTCGACTACGCATCCCCGGGTGTGGGCTCGACACACCACCTCACCATGGAGATGTTTGCACAACGAGCTCGCATCGAGATGGTCCATACGCCATACAAGGGCGCCGCGCCTGCGCTGCAGGACGTGATGGCGGGCACCGTGCCGCTGATGATGTGCGATATCGCGACCTGCCTGCAGATGGTCAAGGCGGGCAAGCTCAGGCCAATCGCCGTTGCGTCTCCCGGGCGGTCACCTCTGCTGCCGGACGTCCCCACGTTCGAGGAGGCTGGCGTCAGTGGCATCGACACCAACAGCTGGTCAGCATTGGTTGCACCGAAGGGCACTCCGGCACCGGTGATTGCCCGGCTGACGCAGGAGCTGAAGGCGGCGCTGGGGCAACCTGACACGCAGCGGCGGCTGATGGATTTTGGCGTCGAGCCGTTCTTCGGCACCCCGGCCGAGGTTCTTTCCATGGCCAAGACGGACAGCCAACGATGGAGCACTGTGGTCAAGCACCTGAACATCTCCCTTGAGTACTGAGTACCGAGCACTGCAATGAACCAGACCATTCAAGATGGCGGCAGTGCCCGGCAATATCTACGAGGCTTTGGCAATCAATTCGAGAGCGAGGCGATTGCCGGCGCGTTGCCGGTATCGATGAACAGCCCGCAGCATGTGCCCTACGGGCTCTACGCTGAACAGTTGTCTGGAACGGCATTCACGAGTGTGCGTGCCGAGGGGCGCAGGACATGGACCTATCGCATGCTGCCGTCTGCGAGTGATGCGCCCTATGAACCGGCTCAGGCAGGAGGATGGCTCACTGCGCCAATGCAGGAGGGGGCATTTGATTTTCGGCCGATGCGCTGGCGGCCGCTTTCGTGCGACGGGGACACGGATTTTCGTGCTGGACTACTGACCATCGGGGCCAATGGCAACGCGGCGGAGCAGGTTGGCTGCGCGATCCACGTGTATGCCGCTTCGCGGTCCATGACTGACGAAGCCCTGTGCAACTGTGATGGGGAGTTGCTTATCGTGCCCCAGGAAGGCGGGATCGAAGTGCAGACTGAACTCGGCTGGCTTGCGGTTCGGCCTGGTGAAATCGTCGTCATCCCCCGGGGGCTGTGTTTCCGCGTTGAGTTGACGGGGGCGCTGGCCCGTGGCTATGTGCTGGAGAACTATGGCCCGGCGCTGCGGTTGCCCGAACTCGGCCCGATCGGCGCCAATGGGCTGGCGAATCCCCGCGACTTTCATTGCCCCGTGGCGGCCTTCGACAACATCGGGAAAAGCTATGCCGTCATCCACAAGTACTGCGGTCAGTTCTGGGTTCGGCGTCTCGCGAGCAGCCCCTTCAATGTTGTCTCCTGGCATGGGAATCTGGTTCCGTTCAAATATGACCTCGAACGCTTCAACGCTTTCGGATCCGTGAGCTACGACAGCCCGGACCCATCCATCTCAACGGTCCTCACTTCACCGAGTCCGCAGCCAGGCACCGCCTACGTAGACTTCGTCGTCTTCCCGCCGCGATGGCAGGTGGCGGAGGGAACCTTCCGGCCTCCCTACTTTCACCGCAATGTGATGACGGAGTTCATGGGGCTGATCTACGGCGAGTACGAAGGAAAACGGGAGGGATTCCGTCCCGGCGGCTTCAGCCTTCACAGTTCGATGGCGCCCCATGGCCCGGATCAGGCCACCTATGTCCGGGGAGTCGAGGAGCCCGTGGTCC
Source organism: Variovorax terrae (assembly GCF_022809125.1). Lineage (NCBI taxonomy): Bacteria > Pseudomonadati > Pseudomonadota > Betaproteobacteria > Burkholderiales > Comamonadaceae > Variovorax > Variovorax terrae. Next base: position 87,892 of record NZ_JALGBI010000004.1, read on the forward strand.
CGAACAAGCTGTCCGGCACCATGGCGTTCATGTTCGAGACCAAGTTGCCTCTCATGCTCAACAAGGCGGTGCTTGATCTGCCAGAACTGGACGGCGCTTACCTAGAATGCTGGCGTGGGTTCCACCCTGCTCGGGCTGCAGCCGAGGGGCGAGGTCACCAGCAGAGGCTGTGACGATGACCCATCGGCAAACATACGCCCAGCTTCGCGAGGCATTTCGCACTGGAGATCTGTCTCCAGTGGCCGTTGCGGAGTCGACCCTGGCTCATGCCAGGCAGGTTGACGGCGATCTCAATATATTCGCGCTGCTGGACCAAGAGCGCGCCATCCATGCAGCCCGCGAGTCCGAAGCGCGCTGGCGTTGCGGCAAGCCATTGAGCGACATTGATGGCATGCCTGTCTCCATCAAGGAGTTTGCGGCGGTGCGAGGCTGGCCGAGCCGGCGAGGGTCGATGGTGACGAGCGAAGAGCCGTTGGGGGAGAGTGCTGTTTTCGTTCAGCGAATCGAAGATGCCGGTGGCGTTCTCATCGGCAAGACGCGTGCTCCTGAGTTCAACTGGAAAGGCGTCACCGACAGCCCTGGCTACGGCGTGACCCGCAATCCATGGGATCGCTCGCTGACGCCTGGTGGCAGCAGCGGAGGCTGTGCTGCGGCTGTGACCGCGGGCGTGGTCAGGGTATCCATGGGAAGCGACGCCGGAGGCTCCGTTCGGATTCCGGCTGCCTTCACCGGGACGTTGGCGCTCAAGCCGACCTTCGGGCGGATTCCGCTGACCCCGTTTCCTTCCGCTTTTCATCATCTGCCGCATGTCGGCCCGATCGCGGCCAGCGTGTCCGACCTGTCGTCCATGATGAGAGTGGTAAGCGGCCCCTCGGTGTATGACTGGACGTCCATGGGGCTGAGCGATCGGCAGACCGACCAACCGGCCACCGGGTTGCGGATCGGTTTGCTGGCCGCCAAGCACTGGAGCGAGAGCGCCCCGGCAGTCGTGGAGGGCATGCAGGAGGCCGTGGCTCTCCTGCGAGAGGCCGGGTTCCGGATCGAGGAGATTGATTTCGACGTTCGCGGGGCATCCGCCGTCGGGGCATTCCTGTACAAACAAGGCTGCCTGTCGGGCTTACGCGCGCTGTCCGAGGCGGATCTTCGCCGCATCGACCAGGGCATGATTGAATTCGCGCACTCCGTGGCCAATGCGAGCACCTCTCAGATTCTCGAGATGCTGCAGCGGCGGGAGATTCATGCCGGCGAACTGAGTCGCTGCTTCGATGACATCGACGTTCTGATGCTGCCCACCATGCCGGTGCTTGCATTCGAGGCAGGACGCAATACTCCCGCTGGGTGGCCCGACGAGGATTGGATGTCCTGGAATCCGTTCACACCTGCGTTCAACGCGACAAAGAATCCAGCCCTGTCATTCCCGTTCCTTCCCAGGGGCGGTTCGCTACCGATCGGCATTCAATGGGTGGCGCCGTTCGCGCGTGAAGATCAACTGCTCCGGCTGGCCGCGTGGTTTGAGGATCGCCAGCCAATTCGCCTTGCGCAGTCCGTGGCTCAGGCCAAGTAAGGCATCTTGCAAATCATAAGGCCGATGAAATCCTGGAAGCTTTGAGCCGCTGGCTGGATGAGTGGTCGAAGACGAGCGCGCTCCAGAGCATGCTGACCCAGCGCGCGGCAACGGCTGCTTGCGAGCTTCAGTCCATCCACAATCGACGACAGGCAGCGATGTCGAGTATCGAAATCAACTGCTTGTGGCGCTGGATTAGCCCGCGCTTTTCAAAGGCAGCCAAGGCGCGATTCACCCATGGGCGGCTGGCGCCCACCATGCTGCCCAGCTCATCTTGCGTGATCCCTCGCACGACATGGCCTCTTCCAGAGTCGTCCGGCACGGCGAGTTTCACGAGGACCCGCCCCAGCTTTGCCCCCACCGATTCCAGTGCTAATGGGGCGGCGCGCTGGATGCTTTCGCTAGCGAGTAAAGCCAATAGGTTGGCGATGTTGAGGGCGAAGCGGGGAATGGCCTCCATGCAGCCATGCAGGGCACTTCTTTGGAAAACTCTCAACGTGGCGGACTCGACAGTCTCGGCCGCCAGGAAGCGCTTCTCACCGAGGAATGCACTGATGAGGCCAATGAGATATCCCTCGGACCAGATTCCCGTGGTGAATTCCTCGCCGCCCTCCGTGCGTCGGATCAAGCGCACACGCCCCGCCTGGACGATGTACAGCGCATCGGCGGACTCTCCCTGGTGGAATATGGGCGACCGCGCCGCCACTTCCCGACGGGTGAGGCACCCTTCGATACGCCGTATTTCACTTTCACTGAGACCCCTGAGTGCGCTGCTCCAGTTGATGTCGGCTGAGGTTTCCATTGCGCCTCCTTGTGATGCGTGGAGGATCGATACCTCCAACCCATCAGCATAGCGAGGTACTGATCGCGACCGAATCAGGCGGCGCGCTTCTTCAAGGCATAGGCCTCAACTTCGAGCAGGAGAGCCTCCTTGGCAAGCCCTGCCACGCCGACCATGGTGCTGGCGGGCAGCGCCGTATCGATCAGGAAGTCCTTGCGCACCTGCCGGATCGTTGCGACCGCGGACTCGGAGATGCTACGCACGAAGAAGTTGAGCTTCACCACATGGTCGAAAGCAGTGCCCGCGGCTTCGAGGGCCAGGCCCAGATTGATGAACACCTGGCGAGTCTGAGCTGCGAGATCACCCGCACCGACGATATTCCCGTCTGGGTCGTAGGAAACTTGTCCCGAGATGAAAACGAGCCGGTCGACGGCAGCCTCCGTCAGATGCGAGAACCCATTTGGGCGCGCCAGCGTGGGAGGATTGAGGTATTGGATCAGATCGGACATTGAATGGGCTCCGTTGAATCAGTTCAGTTTGAGTTTGTTGGTGGAAATGATCTCGCTGTACATGCGTTGCTGGTCCTTTACGAACTCTCCGAACGCGCGAGGATCGGAGCCGACCAGATCGACGCCTTGAGGACCAAGTTCCTTCTGCAGAGCCGGTGCCTTCAGTACCGAGACGGCGGCATCATGCAACGCTGCCATGACATTGGGCGGAGTCCCCTTGGGAGCCACGAGGCCGAACCAGGAGTAGATATTGATGTCGCGGCCCAATGCTTCCTTGGCCGTCGGGATGTCTGGCGCGCTGCTGGAGCGTTGGGCACTGAGCACCGCAAGCGCACGCAACTTCCCCTCCCGCAAGTGCGGCAGCGTCGCCACCAGGGTGTCGATCACCACATCGACGTGCCCGCCCATCAAATCGACCAGGGCCGGAGCACTCCCTTTGTAGGGAACGTGCGTGAGCTGCGCGCTCAAAGCCTGATTGAGCACTTCCATCGCGATGTGAGTCGAAGTTCCGGTGCCCATCGAGCCATAGCTGGCCGGCTGGCCCGTCTTCGATGACGCCATGACATCCGCCAGGCTGCGCCAGCGCGCGTCGGGACGGGTGACGACAACATTCGGAACGGTGGCCAGCAGGGAAATGTAGTCGAACGAGCTATCGGGAGCGTAGCCGAGCTTGATGCCAAGATGCTGGTTGACGGCAAGGGTGGCATTGCTGGCGATCAGAAGCGTTCGGCCGTCTGGCGCTGCGCGGGCCACAGTGCTCGCCGCAATCGCCGTGCCACCGCCCGGCCGGTTGTCCACCACAACGGGCCGTTTCAACTGCTCGGACATGCCTTGGGCTATCCTGCGCGCCAACAGGTCGGTGGTCCCGCCCGGCGTATAGGGAACGACCAGCGTGATCGCGCCGGGAGCCAGCACGTTCGCCTGAACCATCGAGGCAGCCACCATGGTCGAAATGCCCACCGCAAGAGCCGCCAGCGGCCCCAGAACGCGAATACGAAACTGTCTCGACATTCACTCTTCTCCTTGTCTTGAGTGCTGCACCACTGCAAGAGAGCCGACGACTTGGCCTGCATGCAGACGTCACCATGGCCAGCTGATGGAAGAAATGCCATGGGGTATCTCTTCAACGAGGAAAGAGGAACCGTCGTGCAGTGTCCGAAAGTCCACTGCCGCTGACTGTTCACTTATTGACATGTCTGACTGACTTGAACGCAGGGCAATATCGCGGAGCAGGTCGCTCGATAGAAAACGGAGCCCTCGATGGGCCGCGTTGCAGCGGCATCTGGCCGCGGTTGCGGCCGTGCCGTCGCTGTTTTGGCTGGCGGCTATGGGCAGTTTTCTGGAGGTTGCGGGGAGTTGGCCCGGTGAAGGCCTGCTAGTCTGTCGAACCTAGGGTGTTCGCCACTCGTTCCGAGGCAGGAAGCGGCGTGGAAAGCACCAGCGACGTATTGACGACGCCAAAGCTTCCAATCTTGTCGATCACGGTTTCCAGCTCTTCGCTGGATCGGGCCAGGATGTGCACCACATAGCTGTCGGAACCTGTGACGCGCAGGACTTCGATGACGTTGGGTGTATCGCGGAAGGCCTTGAGCAGGCCCTTGCCATGCTCCGCGGCTGCACCGATCCGGATGAGCGCATTGATGGGCAGGCCCAGCAGGTTCCAGTCGACGTCGGCCCTGTACCCCTTGATCACGCCTTCCTCGCGCAGTCGCCGCACGCGCTCGGCACAGGCGGGCGCAGTCAGGCCCACCTCTGCCGCCAGGGTTTTGAACGACGCCCGGCCATCCTTCAGTAGCAGCTTGACCAGCTTGCGGTCAATCGAGTCGAGAAAGTTTCGCTTGGGCTGAGTCACAAAGAAACTCCGATGAGGCCATCTGAGCTTTTGATTCTAAAGCGATTGGTGAAAATTCTTATCGAATAATTGAAGATAAAAAATGAAAACAAAGAGAGACCGTGAGGCAATGTCGTGTGAAGCAGACAGGCCGAGCCTTCCTGAATCCATCCTTCTGTTTACGAGCAATACATGTTCCAACACGTCGAAACCTATCCAGGCGATCCCATTCTTTCGCTGATGGAGGCCTTCCAGGCTGACCCGCGCACCGACAAGGTGAACCTGAGCATCGGCCTGTACTATGACGACGAGGGTAGGGTGCCCTTACGGCGGCGCTGCAAGAGGCCCAGCGGCGTTTGAGCCAGCAACCTTCCGCGGCCAAGCTCTATCTGCCGATGGAGGGTATGCCGTCCTATCGTGCGGCTGTCCAGGAACTACTTTTCGGAGCGGATGGTGACGCGAGGCAAGAAGGCCGGATCGCCACCATCCAGACACTGGGTGGTTCAGGCGCCTTGAAGGTCGGCGCCGACTTCCTGCGCCGGTACTTTCCGAGCTCGGATGTCTGGGTCAGCAATCCCACATGGGACAACCACGCGGCGATCTTCGAGGGCGCCGGCTTCAAGTCGCATACCTATCCATACTTCGATCCGGCAACGCGGGGGGTCGATTTCGCAGGCATGCTCGGGACGTTGCGGCAATTGCCCAAGGATGCCGTCGTGCTCCTGCACCCGTGCTGCCACAACCCCACAGGAGCCGATCTCACCGATGCCCAGTGGGACGAGGTGGTCGTCGTGGTTCGCGAACGTGGTCTGATCGCCTTCCTGGACATTGCCTACCAGGGCTTCGGGGCAGGCATGGAACAGGATGCCTACGTCGTTCGCGCGTTGGCAAATGCCGGGCAGACCTTCCTGGTCAGCAACTCCTTTTCCAAAATCTTCTCGCTCTACGGCGAACGCGTGGGTGGCCTGTCTGTCGTGTGCGAGAGTCCTGAGGCCGCCAGCCGTGTACTCGGCCAACTCAAGGCCACGGTGCGGCGCAACTACTCCAATCCGCCGACGAGCGGTGCCGCGCTGGTGTCGCTCGTTCTAGGGAATACGGATCTCAAGGCGTCCTGGGTCGATGAGGTGGAAGTGATGCGCAAGCGCATCATCGACATGCGAGCTCGGATAGTCGCTGCGCTGAAGAGCGCTCTACCGGAGCGCAACTTCGACTACCTGCTCGATCAACGCGGCATGTTCAGCTACACAGGTTTGACGGGCGAGCAGGTTGATTTCCTGCGAGCTGAGTTTGGCATCTACCTGGTGCGCAGCGGCCGGATCTGCATGTCCGGCCTCAACAGTGGCAATGTCGATCGCGTGGCGCGTGGTGTGGCCGCTGCGCTGGGGTGAGCCAACGATGCTCGGCATGGGGAAACGTCCTTCCTCCATGAACAAGTTTTTCGGCTTCAAAGCCGAGAAGAAAAAATTTAGAGCTCGGTCACACCTTGGAAATAAAGGTAGTGTGCCGGCCTTTGATAAACAGAATTGAGCTATATCAAGTATCTTTTAAGGAGCTGCCATGACACAAGTCATTACCGCAGGCTTTTCGTTCGTCGAGTTCGTGTCGGCAAAGCCTGAGGATCTTGTTCCCCTTTTCGAGCGGCTCGGCTTCAAGCCGATTGGGCAATCCGAGCGAACCAACGCCGTCCTGATGCGGCAGGGCGAAGCAACGGTGATCGTTAATCCGGCGCCGAATCCTTTCCGCGATGTGCATGGCGCCTCGGTGCGCGCGATCGGCATCAATGTTGATAGTGCGAAGAACGCGGTGGCACAGGCGCTCGGTGGTGGCGCCCGCGAGGCCAGCCCGGAAGAGTTCGGCACCTATGTCGTCCAGAGTCCAGCCATTGTTGGTATCGGCGATAGCCTGGTGTACTTCGTGGACGGCGACGTCTACGCCGAGTTCTCCAAGCCTTATGCCGCCACGCTATCGAATCATGACGCCGCAATCATCGCGATCGACCACACCTCCAATATCGTGCGCCCCGAGAACCTCGACCTGTGGGCGGATTTCTACAAGGACACGTTCGCGTTCACGCAGAAGCAGTACCTGGACGTCAAGGGCAAGAAAACCGGCATGCGGGCACGTTCTATGGTCAGCCCCTGTGGGAAGGTGTCGATTCCGATCGCCGCCGCTGCGCATGACGCGCCCGGCGTCCTGAACCAGAACGACGAGTTCATCCGCGACTATAAGGGCGAGGGCATCCAGCACATTGCGCTGCTGTCCTCGAACATCGAGCAGACCATCAGCTTCCTGCAGCAGGGGGGTATCGAATTCATGGATGCACCGGCTGATGCCTACTACAACGGCATCGGCTCCCGTGTGCCTGAGCATGGCCTGGACATCGCTGCCATGAAAAAGCGCGGCATCCTGGTCGATGGCAAGGGCGGTGACCGCATCCTGCTGCAGCGTTTTACGGGGCGTCAGGTCGGCCCGGTGTTCTTCGAGATCATCGAACGCCGTGGTGAAGACGGCTTTGGAGACGGTAACTTCAAAGCATTGTTCGAGAGCCAGGAAGCCGACCAGGTCAAGCGCGGCACAATGGATGCAGCTCACGGCTGATCGACGTGCATGACTTGACGGGAGGGGCTTCGTGATGCGGGGTCTTCCCGGCATCTCCAGGTCAACGGCTTTCCCAGTCGAGAGTCAGACCATCTTTACTTGTCACATATCAGAGTCAACATGTCCAATAACAACATCCAACGTCTGCGCCTGCCCGAGAACGATCCGACCTTTGGCAGCAACAAGGTCTTCGACCTGTTCCAGTACTCGCCCGCCGTGAAGGCCGGGGGCCTGGTCTTCATTGCCGGCCAGGTCGGCATCCGCCCCGACGGCACCGTGCCGGAAAGCGCCGAGGAACAGATCGATCTGGCCTTCAAGCGCTTGGGCGCGATCCTGGCACACGAAGGCCTGGGCTTCGAGGATCTGGTCGAGTTGGTGTCCTACCACGTGCGCATCGATGAGCAGTTGACGCAGTTCCGAGAAATCAAGGAGCGCTACATCACGCGCGACTTTCCGGCGTGGACCATCCTGGGCATGGCCTCGCTGGCCCGGCCGAACCTGCTTATCGAGATCAAGGCTGTCGCCGCTGCCAAGTGATCCCAGTACGGTGCAACTCTGAACACTCTCCGGAGGAGGATATATGACCCAGCAGAACGCTGCCGATGTCATCAAAGCACGCTACAAGGCCTGGATGGAGGCCATTCGGAACAAGGACCTAGACACAGTTATGGACATGTACGCCGATGACGCGACCTACATGCCACCAGGTCGCAAGCCCATCGTCGGAAAGGCTGCTGTACGCCAGAACTGGGCTGCATATCTGCAGCGCGATAGTTTCGTCGCGAACTACACCCCTACCATCCAAGTGTCCCAGTCGGGCGACATGGCTTTCGACATCGGTCACTACGAGATCAGCATGAAGAAGGATGGCCAGCCAGTGACCTTCGTGGGCAAGTATGTGGTGGTCTGGCGGTTGATTGACGGACAGTGGAAGGCGGTTGTCGATATCGACAACGACAACGGCCCCTCCGCATAATTCGTCTCGTGTCGAGCGCGTCGTGAACCTGTGTGTTTATGTCAACAGCGAGGAAGGGTTTGCTGAGCCAAGTGCAGTTGCGGACACTGCCTCCCAGGTTTTCATCCGACTCTTCGGAGATAGAGGGATACACGCCAGGACCGCAGTCGGCGGGATCCAGTTCCCCAGGAATGCGTGCGTCGAGATATCAGCGATCTTGGGCGTCAGGCCTAACGCAGAGTCCGAGGCTCGCGCATGATCCGCTCAGAACACCGACCGAGTTGCTGAGTATCACTTACGACGCCGATCACAACGCCGTCCTCCGTTCGCACGCTTGTTTAAGTCAAACAAGCGTTGAAACCTTTCGGACATCCTAGGGACTTCATTGTGCCGAAAGCAATGCACGACTCCAGAATCCCTCAGCCCGATGTCGCGCCCCCGAGCAGTCCCTCCACTGAGCGCGCAGTTCATCCTTCGCGGCTCCCCGATCTCTCACCCATCAGCCACAACGCCAGAGTCCTCGACTTAGCCATAGAGCAGCGCGCTGCACAGAAAAAAAGAAAGGCCCGGCCCCCCGAAGGAGCCAGGCCAACTGCGTAAAGCAGCCGCGCCAGGGAGGATAGCGCGGGGGGAGATGAACCCCAAAGGACAATCTAAGCCCCGCATGCAGGAGTACTGATGCGTACAACTACCTAGTGACCGTCCCGAAGCGCTGATGTGGGCCCTGTACTGGCCTGAGCCAACATCGGCTTAACCCGTCTCCCAAGCACTCCTGAACGTAACCACCGAGTTCGGCTTCACCGCCGTTCCCGGTGCCGGCTGAATGCGATAAGCGCACCCCCAGCCCGCAAAATCCCCGTCGTCCGGCCCATGGACAGAAACCTTTCGCGGCACCAGCCCCACCGCCTGAAGCTTCTGGCCATACTCATAGTCACAGCCCTGCGGCGCAGGCACCACAACGTCCCCCACCGCCTGTCCGTCCCCCGCCGACGCCTTTGACTCCGGCCGCACGTCCAGGCCAGCCGCAGGCCCTCGGCCCTTGCTCAGAGCGTTGCGCCGCGCCACCTGGCAGGTCGGCGACAACAGCCAGGACTTGGCCAACGCACCGTTGAGGCGTCCCGTACCCAGCCCCAGCTCCTGCCGGGCCTGATTCATGGCCAGCATCTGGTACAACCAGATCCTGTTGGAAGAAAACCGCAGATAGCGGGCAATGCTCAGATCGCCGCTGGCCCCCTGCAACTCATCGCCATACTGCTCGAAAGCCCGGTCCAGGGCCGACCGGTGCAGCAGCCGCGCCTCCTGGCCCCAACCCTCATCGGCGCCCGAGCCGGGGAACACATGCTCCAGCGCCACCACGCACCGGGCGGCCTGGGTGATCTCATCGGACAGGAAAAGCCGCTGAAGACGCCACTCCTGCAACTTGGGCCAGAACTCGGGAACCACGCCCACTGTCAGGGCCAGCAGGATGATCAAGATCTTCATCATGACTGCCGTCAACCCAGGAGCATGAGAACGAAACAGGCGATCCAGACAATGAAATACGCCAGATTCTGCTTGGTGGCTTTCGAGCGCTGGTACAGATACACCGGCACCAGCCAGGTCCAGCCCTTGAACTTGTCCGTGTTGTGCCCCGCCGCCACCAGGCGCTTCTCATCGAAATAGGCCAGCGCGATATTCAAGCCCACCGTCACGAACCAGTACTTGTTGCTGTCCATGGCACTCTGGGCGGCATACTGATTGCCCCGGTGCACAATCCCCGCAACCACGTACTCCAGCACCGCCCCGATCAGCGGCGCGAACGCCAGCACCCAGACCACCGTGTTGTCAATATGCTCGCCCGACAGCGGCGGCGGAGTGCTGTCATCGAAATGAACCCGCAACGCCGTGTCCTCGACCCTGGACCAGTCGGGAGATCCCTGCTTCCAGACCGACGAGCCCTTGGACAGGACCGAGGTCTTGATCAGCTGAACGATCCCGGCCTCGGAGACCGGCCCCTTTCTCTGGCCGTTTTCTTCATAGAACCAGGTGTCCTCCGGGCTGGCCTGGTTGTCTTCGATATGCTCTTGCATGTGCTCTTCCATATGCTCTTTCTTGAAATGTTGAAACTCGATGAATGAAATCGCCGGGGGGTAGTTCCGATCAACCGGCTTTCCAGGCGGCTTTGAACGGGAGGGTGGACACCGCGCAACGCGTGAACCCAGCGCAGGCCTGATCCCATAGGCTCGGCCAAAGCTTCTTGCCGGAGTCGACGCCGCACGGAGCCTCTTGAGGTACAAGAAAGCCTGCCGCACGCGCGGCCCACAGACAACGGCCGGCCCCAACTGGCGCCCCGGCTATCGCTTGATGAACTCCGGCAACACCCAGCCGTTGTCCGTCCTGATCATGTTGAGCGTCGCCGTGAACTCGGCTTCGGCCTTCTTTGTGAACATCTCGGTCTGCCCGAACATCTTGTTCGCGAGATTCATGAAGAACATGGAGCGCACCTGAGGCAGCTTGCACACCTCCCACACGTTCGCCTCATACTCGTCCCGGAAACTCCCCCTGGACTCCGCGGCGAAGAAGTTCGCGTACCGCTCGTACTCGTAAATGGTCGACTGGTTCTTGTAGAACAGCTCCTCCATGGCCCTGGCGAGCTCGACGGTGCGCCGCGACTCGTACGCCACATCGACCTCCTCGGTGCTTGCCCGTTGCTTGTCGTCCCGTTGCTTGTTGAGCGCGTCATACTCGTTCTTCATCTTCATGATCTGGGCGTTGTAGTCCGCCTTGAACGCCTTGAGCTCCTCGTGGCGCTGCGCCAGCTCCTTGATGAGGTTCTGGTTCTTGCGGATGGGGGACCCCTTCAGCGTGAACTTGACATACAGCGTGTAGCTGCCGTCGCGCTGGGCCACCCCATTGGTCTTCTCGAAGCTGCCAACAGAAATCACATCGCAGTTCTCAAACCCCCGCTTGATCTGCTGCTTGGCATCGGACTCCGATGGCTTGCCGGACGCCCCACACCCTGCCAGCCCCACGGCCACCGCAGCGGCCAGGACCGAACGAAGAAATCCTTTCATGCTTACCCTCCGAACTCGTGAATGTGTGATTGAGAAAGCACCCCCCGGGCTCCGTGAACCCGGCCCAGGCGGTGCGGTGATGAATAAAAGGTGGCCATGGCGACAGACCCGGCCCTGAGATCGGCGCCAGGCACCGGCACAGGGCATGCCGCCAGGAGCCCTACCACCAGCCGTTGTCGCCCAGGCGGACCTTCTTGAAGTAATCCATGTTGGCGAAGATGGGAAACAGCAGGACCGCGCCATTGCCGAAGATGAAGTTGCCGGCGCCAAACTCGGCCTCAACATAGTCATTGGCCAGGCCGAGCACGAAACAAAGGCCGGCGTAGGCAATCGCCTTCTTCCACAGGCCCTTTGCCAGGTAGTAGAACGGACCGAACAGGCAGGCCCACAGGTTGAAGCAGACCGTGACTCTTTCCTGGAATGGAAGCGTGCTGACATGTCCCCAATCGGGGCCTCCGGCCTTGTCGATCAAGGCAAAGCGCTTTTTCCAGGTCTCGGAGAGAGTGGGCCTGTCTTGGGCAGACTCAGTGTTGTTCATGAGGTTTCCTTTGAAAAGTGATGGGGGGTCAAAATGCGCAGAGAACGGAAAGCGCCGACAGCACGATGCCGACGATGCTCATCCACTTCTCGTTCCTGAGCTTTTCCTCGGTGAGGGAGTAAATGCCGAACGAGATCGGGAACATCGAGAACAGGACGATGCCGACTCTGGAGTCGGTGTCCCATAGGTCGACGGAAAGAACGGACAGGAAGAGCAGGACGCTGAGGATCAGCGTCACGATCGCCGACCAATGCGGCGAGGAACTCATTCCCGGATATTGAACAGCGCCGCACTGCGGACAGCTCTGGGCGGAGTCGTGCAGTTCCTTGGCGCAGCCACGGCAGAAAGCCATTTTCTTTTTCCTTCGGTGGTGAATGAGTAAGAGGTGGTGACTAGTTCGGTGTTAAGGCGAGTCAAAGCCGATCGAGATGACGCTCTGCTCTGATATGGCTCGTCTGGAGACCGGTTGAGGGGCCGTGACGATGAGGCCAGATGACTGGATCTGTATGCCGCCGCCGCCCTGGCTAGGGGATGACCGGTGGCTTGTACTGAGTCCAACTTGGGCAGGACAGATCGAAGTACTGATTTGCTGCTGTTTTTGCGGGACGACATAGACGCCCGAGAAAAGCCAGGCCGAACAAGGCGACGATCCCTTTCGAAGCAAGAGGCTTCCCTGGGGACGAGTCGGCCGGAATTTGAACGCTGAGTGGTGATTGATTTCATTACAATACTAAGGATTCCTTAGTGTATGAGTGTATCAATCCTCAGACTATCTGAGGATGCCCCGTGCAAAACCCGATTCCCCGATTGATCCGGCGCTGCCTTTGTTTGCACGCAGGCTCAAGGCCGCACGGCTTCGCAGTGGGATTTCGCAAGAGAATTTGGGGGTTGAGGCCGGGGTGGACGAGTTCTCCGCCAGCGCCCGCATCAATCAGTACGAGCGTGGCAAGCACACGCCGGACGTGCTAACTGCGACGAACCTGGCGAAAGTCCTGGACATTCCGTTGGCGTATTTCTGGGCTGTTGGCGATGACGAGGCCGATCTGATCCGGCTTTTTCATAAGTTGGGCATCAAGCAGCGCAAACAGGTCCTGCTCCTGCTGGAAGAGTTGACCGAGGGGAAATAGGTTGATGCTGCTTCCCCCTCGACTCTTTTCACACCACCCCCCGCTCCGCCATAGAAAGCGCCCCCAGATCACTGGTGATCACGTGATCGAGCACCCGCACCTCCACCAGCGCCAGCGCTGACTTCAGATCGCGCGTGAGCGCATAGTCCGCACTG
>NZ_JALGBI010000005.1 GCF_022809125.1 Variovorax terrae
TCACACCACCCCCCGCTCCGCCATAGAAAGCGCCCCCAGATCACTGGTGATCACGTGATCGAGCACCCGCACCTCCACCAGCGCCAGCGCTGACTTCAGATCGCGCGTGAGCGCATAGTCCGCACTGGAAGGCTCACACAGCCCGCTCGGATGGTTGTGATGCAGGATCACCGCCGCCGCATTGCGCGCCAGCGCCTCCTTCACCACCTCCCGCGGATACACCGACGTCTGCGTCAACGTCCCCCGAAACAGCCGCTCATAGCCAATCAGCCGATGCTGCGCATCCAGGAACATCACGGCAAACACCTCATGAGCCAGCCCCTGGGCCTGCAGCCGCAGAAAGTCCTTCACCTCATCCGGGCGACTGAACACCGGCCCCTCCCGCAGCCGCCCACGCAGGATCTGCAGCGCCCGCACGATGGCCAGATCCTCCGCTTCCTGCTCCTCCTCAGCCCTCACGGCGCGCCTCCCGTCTCCAGCTTGCGGGCCAGCCGATCGGCCAGCGTGGACGGAGCCGGGGTGGATGACGCCTGTTCCTGCGCCTGCGGATAGAACTCCTCCACGACCGCCAAGCCTTCCTCGGCCGACTCCTCGAACGCCCCCCGGGCCAGTCCCTGGCGAGCCGCCTCGTCCAGCCGCTGCTGGTCAAACCCGGCCGCCTGACGCGCCTCATCCTCCTGGCGGGCCTGCTGCAGGGCCTCGGCCAGACTCATCCCGCTTCTGACCGTCAGATCCACGTAGAACACCGGGCTGCGATGCGACAGGGCGGTCGACTTGCCCCGCAGCCGCAACTCCAGCGGCAGGGTCGCCAGCCGATCCCCCGACACCGCCTGGAAGTAGCTCAGCCGCGCCGAAAGCGTGCGGATGCTGTTGAAGCCCGTGGTACGGAACACGAACGAGCCCAACTCATCCTCCTCCCCGATCCGCACATTCATGCGCCCATAGGGCTTGCAGCCCCTCTGCAGGGCCAGCTCGCAGCCCTCGGGCGCAGGACAGGGAAAGGTCTTGACCCCCTCGGCGGTAGCCCGCCGACAGGTCTGTCCATTGCCCACACACAGCGGCCGGCCGGTGGCCCGGTCAAACAGGCTGTACTGCGCCCGCAGGTTGAGCTCGGGCGAGCCGAACAGCAGCCGCACCGGAATCGAGCGCAGCTTGGCCCCCGGGGAGACTCGAAGCGCCTGATCCAAGGGATGAAGCTTCCAGCCCTCCGGTGTCTGCACCTGGGTGGTGAGGGTGAACTCGTCGTCCTTGTGCGGCAGACGCTTGCCGTTCTTCTCGACCATATGGCCGATGGCGATACGCCCGATCTCGGGCGGGGTGAGGGCCAGGCCCTTGAGCATGATGGCTTCCTTTCGGGTGAATGAATTCAGTCGTGAATGACGAACCGGCGCCGGCCGGGCTGGGTCTTGGGGAACCGGACCAGCAGATCCGGCTGCTCGGCCAGCAGGCGCTGGGTGTCCAGGCCCCGGCTGTCCTGGCTGCGGCGCCAGCTGACCTCGCCGCTCTCGAAGCGGGCCCGGCTGGCCTGTCCCATGGCCTGCTGGATCTGCTGCTTGATCCGGGCCTCGCAGGCGCTGTCCTCGGCCAGCCGGCCGCGCACCGCCTGCAGGTCGCAGAACAGGGCCGACATCGCCCGGTCCTGGCGCCAGTCCAGGGTCTGGCCGCTGCTCCGGGGATAGAGACAGCGCAAGGCCGCCTGGGCCGAGGCCGAACCATCCGCCGGGGGCGGCTCGTCCTTCTGGACATAGGCCCAGAACCGCCCCTCCAGCTCGATCAGGTGGGCGATCAGGGCCTCGTCGCGCTCGATGCGGTGCACCTCAAGTTGCTGGCCGCACAGCAGCACGGCCACATCCGCCGCCTGCCGGCCCGTCACCGCCAATTGGTGCTGTACCTGCAGTTGCACGTACTCGGGCACGCCGGCCCGCCAGAGCCGGGCACCGAACTCCCCGGCGGTCTTGCACTCCAGCACCTGCACGCCAGGAACCCCGAGCACCTCCCGGTCCAGGTTGGCCAGCATGAACGGCACGCTGGGGTGCTGCAGCACCGCATGGAGCCGGCGCACCCGGTGGCCGGTCTGCTGGGTGTAGGCCGCGGCCACGATGGGCTCCAGCAGCGTGCCCCAGTAGACCGGCTCCCTCGTGTCCAGCGGATCGGGGCGCTGCAGGTCGGCATCGCGGCCGGTTTTCTCCAACCACAGGACCAGGGGGCTCTTGTACGGGCTCAGGCCAACCGCAGCGGCAGCGTCGGAGCTGCCGATGCCGCTGCGGCGCACCTGCAGCCAGTCGGCGCGAGCCAGCTCGCGGGTATCGACCAGGCGCAGGGCCGGCCGGGCAGGGCGGACAGGGCGGGCAGGGCGCTGGCGGGTGGGCCGGGGAATGGATTGAATCGTCGCCATTGGCAGATCTCCAAAGAAAGACAGCCCGGTCCGGTGATCCGGACAGGGCTGGTGAAGGGGAAGGGTGGATGAGGGTTGAGAGGGCTTGGACGAAAGAAACGGAGGCGCACTCACCGGAACCGTCAGACGGTTCCGGCCTGGCCTTCCCTTAGTCCGTCAACTGCAAGGCCTGCTCCAGGGCCCGCTGCTTGAGCTGGGCGCCGGTGCCGAACCAGGCCGAATCGAGTCGGTACTCGGCGCTGCGCGCGCGCTTCTCGTGGTCCACGAACTCGGTGATGGCGCTCAAGAGGCCCCAGGCCGTGCCCTGGGCGGCGGCCAGCTCGGCGCCGCGGCCCTGGCCTTCGTACAGGGTCTGGACTTTCTTGAGCGCCCGTTCGTTGACCAGGCGCTGGGCTGCGGGGGCATGCTCATCGGCCTGGCACAGGACCTTGAGGAAGTAGTTCAAGGCCTCATGGCTCTTGACCCTGCGCTGCGAGAGCATTTTCATGCGGTACATGAAGCTGTCCCACTGGCTGACGGCCACGCCGAGCTGGCGCTTGACGGCCTGGGGCTCGAAGGCCGTGCTGTGGGGCACCTTGATGGCGCTGCTGGCGCCATTCAGGGCCACGGCCAGGGTGTTGTTGCAGACCACGCGCACCGTGGTGGGGGTGGCGGTGGTGGCCAGGGTGCTGTCGCAGGAGGTGGCCAGCAGCAAGTAGCCCTTGACCCGGTCGCTGCCCTTGAGGGCGGTTTCCTTGCCGGTGCGCGCCAGGGCCCAGAACTTGCGCCCGCCCTTGAGCACGCCGGCAGTCTCCAGCTCGAAGCCGGCGCTCTCGGTCAAGTCGCGGTAGAACTCCAGCACGGCGCGTGGCTGCACCACCTGGTAGCGGCTGCCGACCACTGACAAAGGGGCCTTGGTGTCGCTGCGGTAGAGCACTTTCTGCTCGTCAAAGCTCAGGATGGCGCCCAGCGCGCCGGCGCGCTCGGCCATGAAGCGCACCGGGCTCTCGCAGATGGTCCAGTCCATGCCGGCGCTGCGGGCCCAGGTGTCCAGGGGTTGCTTTGGGGGCAGGTGGTGGCCCAGCTGGTGCCAGGGGGTGGCGCCGCTGTAGGCCATTTGTTCGAGAAGGTGGGCCATGGAAGAAGACTCCGTTGTAAGAAGGTTGGGGAAAGACCGGTCCGGGGCTTCAGGCCTCAAGGCTGAAGGTGTGGCCACAGGCCAGGCATTCGTGGTTGTTCAGCAGGTGCTGGTCGACGTACTCGCCGGTGGTGGTGCCGATCTGCTGGCCGATGGCGCCGCCCATGAGGCCGCCGAGCAGGGCGCCGGTGAGGGAGCCCAGGGCAAGACCGACGGGGCCGGCGAGGGCGCCGGCCGTGGC